>DQEK01000351.1 GCA_003533545.1 Acidobacteriota bacterium
CGGTCAAACCAGTCCATTAACTGTGCGACGTCGAACAACTCTAACGCCCCGGACCTGGCACCCAGTATCCGTTCTAGCACCTCGTGGCACGCAGCAACGACCTGCTCGACCCGGACGCGGTCTGGCACTCCGGACTGCTGCGCTGCCACGACTAACCGGGTGAGGACCTCATGGAAGTCCTGGACCACCGCGAAGACGACCCGGCCGACATGATCGGGGTAGCGAGTCACAAACACGCCTTCCTCAATACCCTCGGTGATAACTTGGTCCAGCAGCGGCATAACCCGTTCCCGCGTGCGGAAAAGTATTCTCTGGCGGATGACGGCATTCTCGTCAGACAACCACATCGGCAACAGTGCAAGTCTGAGCCCTTTGCGTTCCAATTTGAGACGATTTCCCTCTTGAAATAGATGTCGCAGCTTCTTGAGAGCCGGCAGACCGGGAGTTTCCACGAAACACCGCGCGGCCTCAATAATGCGGTCACTCTCGCCGTTGATCAATGCCTCAAAGAGAGCCTGTTTTGAGTCGAAGTAGTGATAGAACGCGCCCTTCGACTGCTGCACATCGTCCAGGACATCCTGGACCGTCATGTGCTCGTAGCCCGTGGTCGCGATCAGGCGGGCGGCGGCCTCAAGGAACCGCTCCCGCCGAGACGCGTGAGCCTTAACGTCAATGATTCTAGACATGCATTAATAAATAAACCGACCGTCGGTCTATTTATATACCCGGACACCTGACCAGTCAAGGGTTCGGCTTCGCGGGCATAAAAGTCGACAAAACCTGACCTCTTCGCCCCGCCTCTCCTCGAACCCAAACGATCGTGTCACGTCGGGACAATTTAGCTCTTGAGTAGAGGCTAGCCGATAAAGAACGGGGCGATCGTGAGTACCAAGATCGGTACCAACGTGACGGCCGTGACGTCCATGAGCAAACCGTATTTGATCATATCGGTGATGGTCACCCGACCCGATGCATACACGACGGCGTTTGGGGGCGTGGACACAGGCAACACCGCCGCTACCGACGCCGCGAGCGCCGCTGCGACCGCCGGAATAATGGCGGTGACGCCAGCAGCCTGCGCGATCGAGATCACGATCGGAATGGCGATGTTCGTGGCAGCCGTGTTCGACATCGCCTCGGACAGCACCACAGTGAAGATGGCGCCCGCAAACGCCAGGGTGGCGACGTCGCTGATCGGGAGGACACCGGTGATGGCGTCCGCAACAGCTCGGGCCAGGCCCGTCTCTCCGGCCAGCGCACCCAGCGAAAGGCCACCACCGAACAGGAGGATAGTTCCCCAGTCGATCTGCGCCGCCTGCTTCCAGGTTATGGTCGAATGCTCGGACGGACTGTTGGGCAGAATGAACAACAGCACCACCCCGATCAGCGCCGCCACGGCGGCTGGCACGCTGCTGTTCACCGACTCAACCAGCGGATGATTCGTCCCGAGCGCCAGAGCTAACAGGCCAGGGCCGATCCAGAGGACCACCGTAACGCTGAACGCGATTACGGCGTTGATCTCGGCCCTCCGCCACGGGCCCAGCGCCCGCTTACGCTCCGCGATGATCGACTCAGTGCCCGGGATCTCGGCAAGCCCTGTTCGCCCCACCCAACCGAGATACACGAACACAATGCCGAGGAGCAAAATTACGATCGGCGCCGACAACAGCATCCACTGTACGAACGTGATCCGCTGGTCGAGTTGCTCACTGATCATCTCGATAGCGATCAGGTTCGGTGGCGTTCCCACCGGAGTCGCCATCCCACCCCGCGAGCAGCAATAGGTGGTCATCAGCATCAGGGCAGTCCCATATTTCTTGGGGATGTCCGCCTGCGACTCCATGAACCGGAGTAAGGTCAGCCCGATCGGCACCAGCATAGCCGCCGTCGCGGTGTTACTCATCCAAGCTGACAGAAACGCGGCCAGCAGGCCGTATGCGATCAGGATCCGCGTCGGATGCGAACCGATAACCCGAAGTGAAAGCACACCGTACGCGATCCGCTCGTTGACCCGATGCACGTAGAGCGCCTGAGCCAGGATGAAGCTGCCAATGAAGAGAAAGATGGTCGTACTCGCAAACGGCCTGAGCGTCAGACCAGCCGGGGCGACCTGCAACAGAATAGCCAGCGTTGGTCCCAATAGAGCCGTTACCGCCAGCGGTAGCGCCTCGCTGATCCATAGCACGATGACCAGCGCCATGACAGCCGCCAACCGATGTGCCTCTGGGCTGAGCGACGTAAAGGGCCAAGCCAGCACGAGCAAAAACACTAGTGGCCCTGCCACGATGCCCACCTTGCGCCGGATCTCATCAAATCTGAGTTCGGCGTCGGTCTTGCTCGGCGGCGGGGCGAGGTCTGAAGCCATAGGTCAGACGATGTATCACATTTTTCAGTAGTGGCAAAACCGAGCTGATTCCAGCGAAACAAGAAATGCCTAAAGAGGAGTGCCGGCACCACGGACCCACCCCATCGGCAAGCGTCGTGGTATTCTTGGGGAGCGGAACTTTCGTGAAACTTGGAAGGGGTCCTGATGCCTCAAACTGTATTCGCGTTGATCGGACCAATCGGCCTCCCCGAACTGGTCATTATTCTGTTGATCCTAATGCTCGTCTTCGGCGCCAACCGCCTATCTGGCCTCGGCAAGGGCATGGGACAGGCAATCCGGGGGTTTAAGGACGAAGTGGGGCAGAAGAAAGATAAAGAAGCGGAGCCCTCGCCGGACGCCTGAAACCGTCACACCTCTCCCGACCGTACACACAAAGGACCGGGGCGCGCGTCACGTGCCCCGGTCCTTTTTTTCTTGTGGACCCTTGTGGACCAAAGAGTCGACCGCTGGCTCTAGTCGATCCCCAGCTCCGTCATATGTCTCACGAGGTCCTGCCCCGCTGTCGACGGATTCACCTCTTTGTCGATTCTGAGAATATTCCCGTCACCACCAATAATGTACGTCCACCGGTACGGCAGCGCCCGCTCCGCCGTAACAACACCGTAAGCTTCGGCGACCTCTTTCGTCGGGTTGCTGAGCAACGGGAAATCGGAGTCGAGCGATTCCGCGAACTCCTTGTTAGTCTGGGGGTCATCGACACTGATCATAAAGTAGGCCATGTCGATCTGGCTCAATTCATCGCTGGATTCACGCAGCGACTTGCATTGGGCCGTTCAACCACCGGTAAACGCCTTGGGAAACCA
>DQEK01000219.1 GCA_003533545.1 Acidobacteriota bacterium
TGGATGGTGCCGAGCTACGACCCGATGTTGGACCTCATCTATATCGGCACGTCGGTGACGTCACCTGCTCCGAAGTTCATGCTCGGCGGCGCCGACAACGCGCACCTGTATCACAACTCGACGCTTGCGCTTGACGGCGACACGGGCGAGATCGTCTGGTACTACCAGCATCTGAATGATCACTGGGACCTAGACCACCCGTTTGAGCGATTGCTGGTGGATACCACCGTGGCACCCGACCCCGCGACTGTTCCCTGGATCAACCCGCGTCTCCGTGCGGGAGAAGAACGGAAGGTGATTACCGGGATTCCGGGCAAGACGGGCATCGTGTACACCCTTGACCGTGTGACCGGCGAGTTTCTGTGGGCGACCCCGACGGTGGCCCAGAACGTGATCACCTCGATTGACGGGGCGACTGGAGCCGTGTCCGAAAACTCCGAGCTAGTGTTTGAGCGCGAGGGCGACGAGGTGCTGATTTGTCCGACCTTTGTGACCGGAGGGAAGGACTGGGAGGCGGGCGCGTATAGTCCGTTGACCCGGACGATGTATTACCCATTGCGTAATGCTTGCGCCCGGATGCTGGCGACTACCGAGGGGGGGGTAACCCTCTACGCGCTTGCGAAGCGTGACCAGATCGCGCCCGGTACCGACCAGGTCGGGACGGTGCAGGCGATCTCGGTCGAGACAGGCGAGATTCGTTGGGTGTACGAGCAACGGGCTGGCACGACCTCGCTTGTGGCGACCGGTGGAGGATTGATCTTCGGCGGAGATGGCAACGGCCGATTCCGGGCGTTTGACCAGGAAAACGGTGATGTGCTCTGGGAGGTGAATCTTGGCTCCTCGGTGACCGGGTTCCCGATTACCTACGCGGTCGATGGGACACAGTACGTGGTGGCCAGCACGGGGTCGTCGCTCAGTTCGCGAGATAACATGCGGCTAACTCCGGAATTACGCCCCAGCAACGGCAACAACTTGTTTGTGTTCGCCCTGCCGTAGTTCCTAGAGCACCGTGGGACAGGTAACCGCGGATACCCCCACTAGGTCCGTGGGGTTTCGTTGCCGTGGACTCAGCTCCGCTGCAGGCGTCAGTTGGACAGCCGGCGAATCTTGATGTTTCGAAACGCGACAGGATCGCCGTGGTCCTGAATTGCGATATGGCCCGCGGCTTCGCGGCCGTAACGTCCGATTTCGGCGAACTTGCTAGCCTTGACCCGTCGCTCCCAGTCGACGCTTTCGATTTCGTACTCAAGCAGTTTGACGCCGTTCATCCAGTGCTCGACATGATTGCCTCTAGCGAGCAGGCGAGATGTGTTCCAGGAGCCAACCGGGCGGGTGACGTCGCTTGCGGGGGGGTGCACGGCGTAGTTGCTACCGGCTGAGGTGATCGCGGCCCGGCCGTCGCGATGTCCTGCGTTGTGGAGTATCTGGAATTCCGCTCCGGTGTGCCAGGGAGGGCCGTCTGTTTCAGCTACTCTGAACATGACCCCGCTGTTGCCGCCATCTTCGACCCTCCAGTCGAACCTCAGTTCGAAGTCGTCAAATTGCTCTCTAGTGAGCAGGTCGCCGCCTTGGTCCACTCGAGCCAGCGCGCCATCAACGGCACGCCAGCCACTAGGCAGGTCGGTGCGTTGGTATCCGCGCCACGAGGCCAGCGAGTCTCCGTCGAATAGCAACTGCCAACCCTCGGCGGTTTCTTCGGGTGTGAGCGTGTTCTGTCCCTGCCCTTCTTCGCCAGGAAGTGTCGCTGGAGCGCCCATTGCCCAGTCGATACCGGCCAGTAGATGGCGTTGAAATCGCTCGTCGTCCCACACTTCTGGTCGGTGGCCCAGCGCGGTGTAAAAGACCCGGCCTGCGCCCTCCTGACGTGTCCAGGCGAGCGCGAAATCTCGGTCGGTTCGCGTGATCCCAGACGCGCGCATGTTGACGGAACTGACGTCGAGGCTGAGTAGCACGTTCACCTTGTTTCGAGCCCAGTCACGGTGCTGGTAAATTTCGTCGTGGATCCGGAACGATTCGCCGAGATGGCGCGTGGAGGGGTGGGCGCCATCTTCGACTCGGACAGTGACCTCCTGATGCCACGGGTGTCCGTCGAAGTAACCTCCGACCAAGTCGAGATATCCCGGCCAGTCGTAGAACGTGTCAGTGGCGCTGTGCACTCCGACGAAGGCGCCGCCGGCCCGCACGTACGAGAGCAGCGCGCGACGCTGTCCGAGGTTCATCGGCAGTTCACCGGTGGTGAAGAAGACGACAGCGCCGTACTGGCGCAGCGTGTTGGCCGTGAGCGTCGAGGCATCGTGTGACACGGTCAGGTCAAACGCGTCGGATTCGCCGGCAAGGCGCAGTAGGACCTCCTCGGAGTGAGGAAGGACCGGGTGGGCGAATGCGGCCGATTGGGTGAGGTAGAGCACTTTGACCGGCGTTGCTTGGACGACCGACGGTCCGGCGGTGAGCCCAAGCACGCTCATGCCGACGACGAGACGTAAGGTGTTTTGTCGCACGTGTGCCTCGATACGGATGACTATTTCCTGAGTTACCGGAACTACAAGGCACATTCTACTGCTCCTGTCTGGTCGTGGTACAGTTCCCGCCCATAATGGCAGCGGACTGCCGGAGACGCTCGTGTTCGGCTCGGTGGAGGTGCGGCTCGGAGTAAGTTAGTTAGACAAGGGGATAATGCGGGGATGCGGCCGCCATCACTGCGGAGAGGACAACACCACCATGGCGAGACGGGTCACGCTGTTCACGGGGCAATGGGCCGATCTACCGCTGGCTGAACTGGCACCCAAGGCCAAGGAATTTGGGTTCGACGGGTTGGAACTGGCCTGCTGGGGGGACCATTTCGACGTCGATCGCGCGGCCACAGACCAGGACTACTGCGTTGAGCGTCGTGCACTCCTGGAGGAACACGGTCTCGGGTGCTGGGCGATTTCTCATCACCTTGCAGGGCAGTTGGTTTGCGACCGCAACGACGATCGGTCTGATGCGTTTGCACCCGCGTCAACGCATGGGGACCCCGAGAGCAAGCGTCGCTGGGCCGTCGAAACGATGAAGAACACCGCGCGGGCAGCCCAGAACTTTGGGGTGGATGTGGTCTGCGGATTTACGGGTTCGTCGATCTGGCATTTGCTGTACTCGTTCCCGCCGGTGTCGGCCCGGATGATCGACGCTGGGTATCAGCAGTTCGCGGAACTGTGGAACCCGATTCTCGACGTTTTTGATGAGTGTGGAGTGCGTTTCGCGCTCGAAGTACACCCCACCGAGATTGCGTTCGACATCGTGAGCGCGCAGCGTGCGCTTGAGACGATTGGGCGCCGGGAGGCTTTCGGGTTCAACTTTGACCCCAGTCACCTGCAGTGGCAGGGCATGGAGCCGACTCGGTTCATCGGCGAGTTTAAAGAACGTATCTACCATGTCCATATGAAGGACGTTGCGGTGACCCTGGACGGTCGAACCGGAATTCTTGGATCTCATCTGGCGTTTGGTGCAGCACATCGTGGGTGGGATTTTCGCTCAGTCGGGCGTGGTGATGTTGACTTTGAGGCGATTATCCGTGCGCTGAATCAGATCGACTACCGAGGTCCACTCTCCGTCGAGTGGGAAGATTCGGGGATGGACCGCGAGCACGGCGCTCGCGAGTCGTGCCAGTACGTGAAAGAGGTTGATTTCGTACCCTCCACTGTTGCATTCGATGCAGCTTTCGAGGAATAGCCCATGAGTGAGCCACTGTCGCCGAAGCTTCGCATGGGCATGGTCGGTGGCGGTCCTGGCGCCTTCATTGGCGACGTGCATCGTCGTGCAGCCTGTCTGCATAACGACGTTGAGTTGGTCGCGGGAGCTTTTTCGACGAGTCCGACTAGATCGCGCCGTAAGGGTGCCGAACTCGGGTTGAGTCGCCGGCGGAGTTACGCCTCCTACGCGCAGATGGTGGAACGGGAGTGCGCCCTTCCGGAGAGCGAGCGTGTTCACTTTGTTTCAATCGTGACACCGAATCACGAGCACTTTCCGGTGGCAAAGGCGTTTCTCAGGGCTGGGTTCCACGTTGTCTGCGACAAACCAATGACCTTCAATGTCGCCGAGGCCCGTGAACTCAAAGCGATTGTGAAGTCGTCACGTCGTGTCTTTGCATTGACCCACAATTACACCGGGTATCCGATGGTCAAGCTGGCTCGAGACATGATTAGACAGGGCGATCTCGGTCCGCTTCGTAAGGTTGTGGTCGAGTATCCGCAGGGCTGGCTCTCAACTCGGCTTGAGCGGACCGGGATGAAGCAGGCCGAGTGGCGAACTGACCCTGCCCGAAGCGGGGGAGCCGGATGCATGGGTGACATCGGTACCCATGCAGAGAATTTGTCCGAATACGTCACGGGGCTCAGAATCGTTGAATTGTGCGCGGATCTCACAACCTTCGTGAAGGG
>DQEK01000166.1 GCA_003533545.1 Acidobacteriota bacterium
CGCAGTAGGGCAACGGTTCTGCATTTCGATGCTCCTGATCGTGGTGTTCCGTCTGGTGTAACGAGGCAAACGGCCGGGCGTCATGCGGCCCGACCGTTTGCTGACCGACGAGGGTACGAGGTCCCCGATAAGCGACTATGGTTGTCCGTCTCCCGCTAATTCTTCCGTGCGCGTCCCCCCCAGCATGACGGGCATCGAGTAGTTGCCTTCGTGGCAAGCGTACTCAAACATCGGTTCTGGGTTCAGCACCAGCGGCACGGAGGCCGTCCACGCGCTTGTCCAGGTTTCCGGGTCCGTCACGGTGAAGGCATACTCCAGCGTTTCTGCATCCACCCGAGTGAACCGCTCAACCAGACGCGTGCTCGCGGTCGTACCGCGCCACTTACGCTTGGGGTCGAAGTTGCGGGTTTCGACCACGAGCGTGTCGCCTTCCCAGTAGCCCCGCGAGTCACCCGACCATTGCAGTACATCCGGGTCGAGGTGGGGCTGTCCATTGAGCGGGATCACACGGGAGGTGTTGACCATCTCCGTCATGACGACGACGGTGTCCGGCGTCTGGAACAGCTGCATGTTGTTGTTGTAGGCACTTGGGGTGAAGGGAGGACCGGCATTGAATCCCAGGATGCACCGAACCCCGGAGCTGAAGTCGCTCCAGGAATCGGCCGGGTGCTCCCGTGCGTAGTCTCGTCGGGCCTGCGCCCGCTCTTGTCCGCTCGGGGTCATCGACGGCATCCTACCGTTCGGGGGGTAGACGATTAACGACGTGCGTCTCGTCCCGACGCTTTTCAAGCCCCGGTCCATCCAGAAGTTGTTGTAGGCCCCGACGTTTCCGCCCGCTTCCGTTCGCCGGGCTTCCCGGTTCCAACTTCGGACATCACGCTCGACCGCGGCCTGGTCCAATTCAGCTGCTTCCTCGGCCGTCAGGAATTCCTGGTCCGCCCGATCGTTTGGTCGTTGCATCGGAGTGATACTGCGAAAATCCCACACCCCCTGTAAGTCCGGCTGCCCCCACGCTGTACGGGGCGGGTCGGTCTGTGCTGAGGCCTGCATCGTTCCCAGCAAGCCGATGGCGACTACCACCGCGACCACACTCACGAACGGATGACGTCGATGGTTCATCTTCCCCTCCTTGTGTCCGGTCCTGGACAAACACTGGACGAATTCAAGCAATCGTTAGGCACGAATCGAGTCAATTCGAACTGCGGCGGCGTCCAGACGGCCGCTGTCCGAGCGCGCGTTGCATGACCTCGTATTGCACACCGATGATTCGACCGATCGACTGAATCCAGTACGTCGCGTTGTGCGCTCCGCCCATCTGCATGTAGTCGAAAGGGATGTCCCGTTCCATTAGGATGGCCGCGAGATCACGGGCACCGGCGATCAGACGATCTTCGGTGCCGCAGTCGAGATAGATGTGCGGCAGCACGTCGTTTGATAACCCTGCAATGATCGTGAACGGGTCATAGGCGTCGGCCTCTTCCGCGGTCGCAAACTCCTGGCCCTGTGGTGACCGTTCTTCCTGGCTACTGAAGCCGTCGATGCCAATGAGCGGGTTCGGACGGCGTTGTCGGGCCGCACGTTCTGCTTCTTCGGCCGCCGTGCGCTGTCGTGGCGGCCGCGACGGGGATTCTCCGCGCATCCGCCTGGCAATCTGCCGGGCATGCTCAAGCGCTCCGCTCGTACTCCCAATCGAAACGAACATCTCAGGGTGCCGCAGTCCCAGCGTGACCGCGCCGTAGCCGCCCATCGATAGCCCGGTAATCGCCCGACCCTCGCGCTTGGCAATGGTCCGAAAATTCCAGTCCACGTGATTGACTACGTCCCTCACGACGTGATCTTCCCAATCGTTTTTCTGGCCACCTTCGCTGACGCTCCAGTTGACGTACCACGAGTTGCCGACATCGGGCATCACGACAATTAGGTCGTCGTATAGGCCCGCGTAGAACGGTGCCCCGTTCGAGAGTCCCCACGCCGTGTAGTTCTGCGTCAGCCCGTGGAGCAGATATAACACCGGGTACCGCTCCGTGGACGTGTCGTAACCGCGCGGGAGCAGAATGTTGTATTTCATGGTCCGGTCGACCGCGGGGCTGAAGAACTCAACCGTGTCGAGATCGAGATTTTGGGCCTCGGCTGGGACCGCGAACGATACGACAAGCGCGGCCGCAACCGCTGAGCACACGAATCTTCGAGTCATTTTCACTATGTAAAGTCGACGGTTCATCTTGGCCCTCCTCAAATGTCTGCGATCGCCCAATGATATCTCCCTGTGCAGTCCCGGGACAGCGATTTGCTGCGGCCGGTCCCGGGCCGGCGCTGTGCGCTTCGGGGATGAGCTGGACGTTGGTGATATCGCTTGGCCAGGTCGATACAATGACGCAAGGATTGTCAGACGCACGGGAGAGAGGGGAGGAACATGCCGATGGTTCGTACGGCCGACTGGTTCTACTTCCGCAACGGTTGAACGAGTTGCGCTCGAGCCTCCAGGTTTCTGGAAGCCAACCGTATCAGTGTGACAGAGACCGTCCCGGCGAGTCGGAAGCTGCAGAGATCAGACGCCAAGGCGCTACTGCAAGGCGCCTCGACTCTCATCGTGGCTAAGGGCAAGAAAGTCAACACATTCTCGGTCGACGGCCGCATCCCGACCGATGCCGTAGACGCCATGCTCGGTCCGACTGGTAACCTCAGGGCGCCGACGGTTCGGGTAGGGAAGACGCTTGTGGTTGGCTTCAACGATGCTGCTTTTGCTGAGACTTTTGGCTGATTCGCTGGGTCCGGTTGCCGCGCGTTAAGGTTGGCGCTCTGGCAAGGCGAACACGAACAGCGTGTTACTTCCGCTAGGGGTGGTTAACTCCGGTGTGAGCTGCAGAAAGCTGGTGCCCTGGGTTAGACCGCCGGCGCCGATGGCGAGATATTGGCGTCCATCAACACTGTAGGTCATGGGGCGGCCGCTCACTGGCCCATTTAGGATGGTTTCCCACAAGACCGAACCGTTTTCCGCATCGAAAGCCCTGAAGCGTCGAATGACGTCCCCTGAGAAAAGTAGATTCCCGCCGGTGGTCAATACCGACCCGTAGATTGGTGCCCGCTGTTCGTAGGTCCAAAGCGTCTCCCCGCTGGATGCTGAGGTTGCTTCGAGGCGCCCGACGTCGGCAGTATCTGGGTCTACCCCGGGAAGGTGGCGAACCGTAACTCGGACGTCATAGCCGTCGCTCGGTCCGGCTTCCTCGACTGACATGGCAATATCCATGCACGCGTTATTCAGGGGCATGTACATCGCGTTCGTGTCTGGGCTGTAAGCTCCGGACGGCTGGTTTTTTCCGCCGAGCAGGTGTGGGCAGGCAAATGCCGCGTTTTCGACTGACTGCGGTGTTGTTGACTCATCGATGATGGGACGACCGGTTCGCAGGTCAAGGCCGGTCATGATGTTCTGGTAGACCGTTGGTCGCGCCCAGAGGAACTTTCCCGTTGCGGCGTCGAGCGTCCAGATAAGGCCGGTCTTACCAGGCACGCCGGTGATGACCTTGCGGCGCGTTCCTGGCTGTAGGTCAGGGCTGATCCAGGGCACCTCGGAGGGGTTCGGGGAGACCTCGGTCTCCACGATCATGCGTTCGAATACATGGTCGAGGTCCCAGTTGTCCCTCGGTAGATGCTGGAAGTACCAGGACATCTCGCCGGTATCGGGGTTGAGTGCGAGAGTGGAGTTCGTATACAGCAGGTCGGCTTTGCCTGCGCCCCGCAGCTTCTCCGGCAGTGGCGCTGGTGGGCCGGTGCCCCAATAGACAAGATCGAGCAGCGGGTCGTAGCTCCCTACCATCCACGCTGAGGCGTGTCGGCGCGCGGCGCGCGGCAGACCGCCCCAACTGTCGCCGCCTGGTTGGTCGGGGGTCGCCGCGGTGTTGACGCGCCAAATTTCTTCTCCCGTGCTGACATCGTGCGCGGTGATGAAACAGCCGCCAGGACGGGGACTTGAGGGATTGCAGCGGGAACCAGTGATCAGTTTCCCCTTGACGACCATGGGGCCGGCCGTCTGCGCCACGCGTTCGCGATAGTCGGCACGCTGGGTTTCCCACACGACGGCGCCGGTCTTTGCGTCCAGCGCCACGAGAAACGCGTCGTTTGTAGCGAGGAAAATCTTGTCGCCGTAAATTGAGACGTTCCGGTAGCGATACCGGGTGCCGGTCACGTTAGCGATGTTATCCGGCAGGTTGCGTCGGTATTCCCAGAGGAGGTCGCCGGTCGTCGCATCGAGCGCCTGGACGATGTCCTCGACGTTGGCGAGGAACATCACTCCGTCGTAGACGATCGGTTCGACTTCTTGATAGCCGTGTTGCATCGCCCTGGACCAGACCAGCCGGAGCTCGCTGACGCTGTCATCGTCGATCTGATCCAACGGGCTGTATCCCCAGAGGTTGTACCCGTTGCGGAAGCTGATCCAGTTTTCGGGCTCTGGCTGCCGCAGCATCTCGTCCGTGACTGGGACGAAGGCTTGGAGCTGTTCCGGTGCCGGCCGTTCGGCTGGTGCGGGCGCTTGCTGGGCGTCGAGTGTCGTTCCGATCAAGAACAGCAGAACCAACCCCGACGCCTGTCGATACCAGTCGGCTTTCATCGCGTTTCCCTCTTGTCGCTCAGGTGCCATCGCCGGACGACGAGTTCGCGTTTCGGCTCAGTACCCTTTCGCGGTGCCGGCTCCGCGCCGGTCGGCATAGCCGGCCAGGAAACCCTCCGGCGTCTTTCTGATCCCAGTCGCCATGCCGATGCTCTGACGCTCGTTCAGTTTGTAGCCCATGCGCTCGAGTTCTGCTTTCGTTTCGGCCGAGATCGCGAATGGTTCGTGATCGATTCGGTCGGGGAACCACTGGTGGTGGATACGGGGCGCGTCGATAGCTTGCTGAAGGTCCATGTCCCAGACCGTGGCGTTGAGGTAGATTTGCAACACGGTTGTAATAATCGTCGGGCCACCGGGGCTCCCCATCGTCATATGGAAGTCACCGAACCGGCGTACGATAGTCGGGGTCATGGACGAAAGCGGCCGTTTTCCTGGTTGCACCGAGTTCGCCGCAGCGCCGAGCATGCCGTACTGATTGGGAATACCCGGTCGGGCCGAGAAGTTGTCCATCTCGTTGTTCCAGAGGAACCCGGCTCCCGTCGCGACGGCAGCGAGCCCGTAGCTACTATTCAAGGTCGTCGTGATAGCGGCGACATTCCCCCATTTATCAGCCACCGTGAAGTGCGTCGTTTCGTTCGATTCGATCGGTCCGTGTGACACACCAGTGCTTTTGCCCGCCATGCCGTCCTGGGGCAGGAGACGTCTTCGTTGTTCCATGTAATCGCGTGAGAGCAAGCGGGTCGCCGGCACGTCGAAAAACTCCGGGTCGCCAAGCCAGTAGTTCCGGTCGGCGAACGCTAGCCGCTGCGCCTCGGTGACCATTGCGATCGCCTTCGCTGAGTGATACCCAAAACGTTTGAGAACCGGCATATTGAGCAGGCCAAGCGTTTGGGCGATGGCCATGCCGCCGGAGCTAGGGACGGGGTGCGTGACAAACTGGTATTCGGCATGCTCGAAGATGAGTGGCTCCCGCCACTTCGCCTTGTAGGTTCCGAGGTCGTCGTGGGTGATGAGTCCGCCGTTTGTCTGCATGTCCGCCACCATCAGGTCGGCGACTCTGCCCGCGTAGAATCCATTGCGTCCTTCGCGGGCCACCGCTTCGAGCGTTGCGCCGAGATCAGGTTGTTTCAGCACGTCACCCATCGCGGGGCCGTCGCCTTCGAGCCCGAATGCTTTGACCGACGAGATAAACGTGCGGAGTCGCTCGTTACGCCGTAGGCTCCTGGCCAGGGCGTAGGACACCGGAAAACCGTCCAGGGCTAGCGTGATGGCGGGTCTTAGCACCTCGGTGCGGGTGAGCGTGCCGTACCGATCAACGAGCTGGAGCATTCCGTCGACGCTTCCCGGAACGCCAACGCCCTTGTGCGTGCGGGTGCTCCGTCCGGGTACCATCTGGCCGTCACCATCGACGAACATATCTTCGGTGGCGGCTGCCGGCGCCTCCTCACGGAAGTCCAACGCGAAGGTCTCGCCGTTGGCGGTCAACCCGACCATGAAGCCGCCGCCGCCGAGATTGCCTGCCG
>DQEK01000418.1 GCA_003533545.1 Acidobacteriota bacterium
CCAAACCATCCCCCTTATACACCGATCACCGCCGCGGACTGACAGGTTTCTTCGTCGAGACGGGGAGTCAACATTGGCCGAGTCAACTGGAACTCACGGCAACCAGTGGAGTCGTGAAGGTATGATCTGGGATTGGGAGACGAATTGTGGCTATCAAGGATGAGCTGGACGACGAACTGAAGGCGGCGATGCGGACGCACGACCGCAATCGCACCGACGTGGTCCGTCAAATCAGCACCGAGGTGGCGCGCGCGGTGAAGGCGCCTGGCTTTACCGGGGAAGCCGATGACGCGCTTTATCGGAAAACTATTGCCAGCTACGCCAAAAAGATGGGCAAGGCGCTTGCGGAGTATGAGCGGCTTGGCGATCGGGGCGCCGAGGCGGCCGCCAAGCTGAAGTTCGAAGTGGAGTATCTCGCCCGCTGGCTTCCGAAGGCTGTTGCAGAGGAGGAAGTCGCGGTGTTCGTTGATACTGCGGTTCAAGAGCTCGGTGCCACCGATATGCAAGCGATGGGGCAGGTGATGGGACACCTGATGAAGCACCATCCCGGGCTCGATGGGGCTGTGGTGAGCCGACTGGTGAAAGCGCGTCTGAGCGAGAACTGATCGGTGGGCTCTCGGTCGCCGCTAGTGCGCGCCGAAACGCTCACGGCTCCGATAGAGTGCGGTGGTCGGAATCATGAAGAGCGCGAAGCTGGCTGTCCCCGCGACGATCGAACCTCCTATCACGTTCCACACCAGCATGCTGACAGCCACCTGGAGTGCATAAAGGGCTCCCCACGGCCACATCCAGGATTTCATTTTCCAGAATCCGTACGCGCCGGCACCGTAGATGGCCCAGTGCAGTGGTTCGGTCAGCTTGGCTGCCCACCCTTCCAACAGGAATCCGAACCACACCTCTTGGTCTTCGGCCACCGGTTTTACAAACATGTCAAACGGCATGTAGACGAAGGTCATAAACAGGCAGAAGCAGAGCGTGTAATTCATCCACCAGGGGCGCCTGCGCCATTCGGCGGAGAGGGCGTTTGTAAAACCGATTGTTGCCATCAGTCCGTTTTGCCGTCGCATCTGTTACGAATCTGGTGTGCCAGTCACTCCGCCACGTTGGAACACGTGCCTACGCCCGTGGTGAACCCTCTCACGGAAGCCTGAACACAAAGAGCATGTTGCCTCGCCCCGGTTGCTGGATCTCCCTGGTGAGTCCCCGAAAATTGACACCGCCACCGGCCGCAATAGCCACGTACTGCACGCCATCGTGCATGTAGGAGACTGGGTAGCCTCCGGCGCTCGAGTTGAGAATCTGCTCCCAGAGGACGTCGCCAGTCCGGGCGTCGAAGGCCCGGAAGCGTCTGGCGTCATCGGTGACGAACACGAGTCCGCCCCCCGTTGTCAGAGTCGACCCACCGATACCGGCGCGCTGACGATGGGTCCAGAGTGGCTCACCGGTGGTGAGGTCCATCGCCGTGAACTGACCGATTTGTCCATCGATGTCCGGCGCTGCTTCCTGCGCGATCCGTGCCGAGCCGTGGTGGGCTCCAGGTCGGTCCCGGAACTCGTTGAGCGTCAGGTTCATGCAAACGTTGTTGGTTGGCGCGTACAACGCGTTCGTCCCGGGGTGATAGGCGGTGGCCTGCCAGTTGATACCGCCCAATGCGCTCGGGCAAACAAAGACTGGCTCGCCAACCTGGGGGAACTTGAGTGACGAATTTAGGATGACTCGGCGGCTCTCGGCGTCGATATCTACGATGACGTTCTGGTGGTTGGTGGGCTGAGCCCAGAGAAAGGCGCCGGTGGCGGCATCCAGTGCCCAGACGATACCGGTCTTGCCCGGAATGCCGGTCACGATTTTTCGCCGGTTACCCGGGGTGATCGCGTTGTTCTTCCATTCGACGGCCCCAGGTGAGACTTCGGTTTCTAGGACCAGCCTCGCGAATGGGTGGTCCAAGTCCCACTCGTCGTTGGGGATGTGCTGAAAGTACCAGACGATGTCGCCGGTGTCGGCGTTCAGGGCGAGTGTCGAGTTGGTGTAGAGAACATCGCCATCTCCGCTGCCGCGCTGGACCGAGCCCCACGGAATCGGTACCCCGACCCCGGTGTAGATCAGGTTTAGGTCCGGATCGTAGCTAGGGGAGTTCCATGCCGAGCCGCCCCGCCGGTCTTCCTCAGGAATGTCGCCCCAGCTGTCGTAGCCGAACTCGCCTTTGCCGGGAATCGTGTGGGTGCGCCAGACCTCCTGACCGGTATTGACGTCGTGGGCCGAAACCCAGCACCGGGTATTGAGGTGATAGCAGCCGGACATACCGGCGACGACCCGTCCCTTAATAACCATGGGGCCGCCGGAGTAGTGCTGTCCGATGGTCCAGTCGCCTACCGCCACGTCCCACTCCACTTCTCCTGTCCTGGCGTTCAAGGCCACTAGATGGGCGTCGTGGGTGGCGATGAATAGTTTGTCTTGGTAGAGCGCACCGTTCCGGTTCGCGCAGGCCATACTGGCGCGATGCTCGACCTGTTCCCGACGATACTGCCAGACGCGGGAGCCATCGCGCAGATCGAGCGCCTCGACGAAGTCGCACGCTTGCACGAGGAACATCATCCCGTCATGTACGAGCGGCGTGGTCTCCTGTTTACCCTCCGTCATGGTCCAGGCCCAAGCGAGGCGTAGCGTGTCGACGTTTGAGGTGTTGATTTGCTCTAGCGGGCTGTGTCCCCAGTGGCCGTACGTGCGCCGCCACATCGGCCAGTCGCCTGGCGGCGGGTTTACGAGCATCTCCTCGGTCACCGGTCCGTAGCTGTCAGCCACTGATTGGGCGGAGACGGACACGCTGGCGAGCAGGACCGAGAGCAGGAACAAGCCGAAGGTTGACGGAGACACCGTTCGCATCTGTGCCCTCCCTAGATGGGCGTCTGATTTGGCGACGTCGTAATCGCAAGAGGATACACCGGGAGACGCCGACAGAGGCCTTCGACGATCGAAGTGGTCACGCGATGTAGACTGTCCATCGGTGGAGGGTGCTATGCAGCTTCGTCACGTTGGGGTGCTCGGGTTTGCGCTGATGCTCTGGTCATGCGACGTTTCGGCGGAGGTGATGCGCTGGCAGGTTGACGGTATGTCTCGCCAAGCCATCGTTTACGCGCCGGCCGCGTCGTCGACCGAGGCACGTCCAGTTTTGTTGGCGTTTCATGGCTACGGTGACGTGGCTCAGAACTTCCAGCGCACCGCCTTACACGAGGTGTGGCCTGAGGCGATTGTTGTCTACTTCCAAGGCCTGACGACCGGGCGGGGTTTACCTGGCTGGCAGGTAGAGGTCGGTGCCGGAAACCGCGACCTAAAGCTGGTCGATGTGGCAATCGCCTCACTGCGGGAAATGTACGCGGTAGATGAGGACCGTATCTACGCCACCGGATTCTCAAATGGAGGAATGTTCACCTACCTCCTGTGGGCGGAACGCCCCGAGGTGTTTGCCGCCTACGCGCCGGTGGCCGCGCGGCTCCGCGCGTCGGTGGTTCCCGAGCAGCCGAGGCCGGTCTTGCATGTTGCGGGGGAGGGCGACCTGGTGGTGGACTATGCCGCCCAGGTTGCTGCGATAGAGATCGCGGTCGAGGTGAATGGCGTCGGAGCCCAGGCGAGCTCCTGTGGAACGGGGTGCACCCTTTACGGCGGACATACGTCGACTCCGGTTATGAGCTGGATCCATCCAGGTGCCCATGTCTGGCCCGAAGAGACTAGCGCTCGAATTGTTTCCTTCCTGCGCGACGACCCGCGTTGACCGTCTGGCCGTCAGCTGAAATCCAGGTAATTGGACGTGGCGGGCCCGTCCATTGGTGGGTGGTAGAGCTTGCGCGGTGGCGTGCGAGCGCCGCATTCCCGAAGGGTCGGTGACTGCTGTTGCGAACACGAGACGCTCGTGCGCGAGGCAAGTCACCACACACTATGGTGAGCGAACGGGACAACGTCGAGACTAACCGGGTAGGCCGGTGGAAAGACGGGTGGGGCACGCCCGTCGAGGGGCGCCCCCAGGTTTGCTTTTCCGCTTAGTGCCCGCCGCCGCCGTCGCCGCCCGCGCCAGGGAGCGCCATGGCGGCCAGGCCCTCGGACAACTGCACAATGATGTACTGGTGGCCCTCGTGCATCCAGCTCGACATACCGTAGCGTGTCACGCCCGGGATTTCCACGCCCCCGACCCGCTCGCCGGTCCGCTTGTCGTAGGCAAACAGCATCGGTGTGTTGTCAGCGTCTAGGCCGCCAGCGACCAGCATGGTTGGGGTAACTACCATGGCGGTGTTGCCGCCGCGGCCACGATTGATCTCCACGCCGTCGAGCCCCTGCACGAGTGGGTGATTCCGAATACGGTCCTGCTGCGCCACGGACGCGTCCGTATAGGGAACGGCCCATAGGTGGTTGCCGGTGTTCACGTCGATCGCTGTGATCCGGCCGACGGGTCCCTTCCAGATCGGTAGGCCGTCGAGGGTGAACTGCTCGATGCTACCGCGCACGGTGGTTGATACTGCCGCCCAGTCGGTGTGGGTGGTTCCCGACTGCTCGAGCTCGTCGAGCGGTGAGTCTAGGCCAGCCATGACCTGCAGCCGGAAGCAGTTGCTTTGCGAACTGACGAACACGATGCCGTTGACCGGGTCGCCGACCGCGGGCCCGGTGATGTTGGTGCCGCCCCCGCCGCCTGGACAGTTCCAGGCCGGGCCGGCGGGGTCGTCAATGGTCGTGGGCGGGTCGAACAGGCCGTTGAAGAGGTTGTTTTCTTCGGCTACCCGACGCGCCATTTCCTTGATCTCCGGGGTGTAGTCGATCAGATGGTCTTCGGTGCGCCCCTGGAGGTCATACGGTGCCGGTCTGGTCGGGAAGGGCTGGGTCAGCGACAGGTTCTCGCCTGGCACGTTCGACGCCGGTACGGGACGCTCCTCAATCGGCCAAATCGGCTCGCCCGTCTCGCGGTTAATGGCGTACAGGAACGACTGTTTGGTGGCCTGGAAGAGGCCTTTGACTGCGCGCCCGTCCACGGTTACGTCCATCAGCACGGGGGCGGTCGGCGTGTCGTAGTTCCAGATGTCGTGATGGACCATCTGGTAATGCCACTGTCGTGCTCCGGTCTCGGCGTCGAGCGCGATGATGCTCGTGCTAAATAAATTGTCGCCCGGATGGTGCCCTCCGTAGTAGTCGATGGTAGCGCCGTTGGTGACGATGTAAACGAGGCCGAGTTCAGGGTCGGCCGACATTGGCGCCCAAGACGACACATCGCCGATCCATTGCCACGCGTCGTTCTCCCAGGTTTCGTGGCCGACCTCGCCGGGGCGCGGTACCACGTGAAATTTCCACTTAAAGTCGCCCGTCCGCACGTCGTAGCCGAGGATGTCGCCCGGTACGTTCTCCACCCGGGTCTGCAGGTAGCCCTGCTCGGCGGAGTTGCCAACCACGACTGTGTCGTTCACCACGATCGGCGGTGAGGATGCGGTGATATAACCGATCTCGGTCGGGATGCCCTGGTTCGCATCATAGGGCCGGTCCATACTCGTCCACGGGGCCCAGTCTGAGATCAGGTCTTCAACCAGGTCGATGGTTCCGGTCGGCTCGAAGCCGGCGACCGGAACCGGTCGTCCCCAGTTCTCTAGCGGTTTGCCGGTGTCGGCGTCGAGCGCGTGCAGAAAGAACGCGGGCGAGGTGATGAACACGACACCGCGCCCGTCGATTTCTGTGTAGGCGATGCCCTTGCCGTAGCCTTGCCGCATCGAGTACTCCCAGCGATGGGTATTCGGCTCCCGGAAGCTCCAGAGTAAATCGCCGCTGGCGGGGTCGAGAGCGACCACATGGCGTCGGTTGCCGGCCACCGTGATCAGCTTCCCGTCGACGAGGGAGGGCGTTGCTCGTGCCGTGCTCGGGCCGAAGCTGGTTGCGCTCCACTCCCAGGCGATCTCGAGTTCATCGAAGTTTTCCGGGGTGAGCTGATCCACCGGTGTGTAGCGGGTGTGCCAAGCGTCACCTCCCAGGTAGGTCCAGTGTCCGTCTTCGGTCCCGGGTCCCTGGGCTGTCGCCGTGACTGGTGCCAGAAAACCCCACACCATGGCCACGATCGATCCGAGGATCGTTGGCACGGCGCGAGTGGCCCAACGTCGTTCGTCGGCTCTCATTCCTCTGCTCCTGTAGTTTGTTCCCCGCAGGACCGCCACCAGACTGCCCTGCTGAGGGCATGGTAGCAGCCGCGACTGACATATGCGACCGTGGTGTTGACTTGATGCGCGCCTGATTGACGCGGGACAGTGCGCCCCTGTCAGTCAACCGCTCCGCAACCCGCGTGCCTGGAATGGACTGGGAAGCGGAATAGACCACGCCCCAAGCAGAGGACACCCGCCGTGGATCGGTCGGTCTAGCGGGTGCGGCCATCCGGCTTGCTAAGAGACTGAAAAGATGGTGCCGGAGGTGGGGGTCGAACCCACACGGAGCTAAGCTCCACAGGATTTTGAATCCTGCGCGTCTGCCAGTTTCACCACTCCGGCTCAGAGGGTGGATCGTATACGGTCCCGCAGCTCCTCGTAGTCCTAGGGGCGAACGGTGCCGTCCGTACGCCACAAGTAGAGAGTGCGAGTCGTACCGCGATCGTCTTCGAAACGGTCGGTTCGGGTCGGTTCCCAGTCTCCCATTCCGAACGCGTGAGAGACGATACGCGAACCCGGTTGTAGCTGTCGAGTCAGGAGGGGCCGTAGCTTCCGATTTGACGATGACAGCAGATACAAGGTTACGACGGTCGCATCGGATACATCTGCCTGCATTGCGTCTTGCTGAATAAACGTGACCAGGTCCTGGACGCCGCGTCGTTCGGCGTTGGCGTTAGCCTCGGCGATCCGTTCTGGGTTGTAATCGATGCCGACTCCGCGCGCCCCAAATCGCGCAGCGGCGGCGATCACGATACGGCCGTCTCCGCAACCGAGGTCATAAACGACGTCGTCGCTGGTGACGCCGGCCAACTCAAGCATTCGATGAACTACGGCGTATGGTGTCGGGACATAGGGCGCGAGGCTGGCGGGTTCCTGTCCAGCGACCTGCCTGACTGGGGACAGCGGCGCCAGGATCGCCAGTACCGTCGTGACGAATGCTACGCGAGCACGCATTTCGAATTGCCTAAGCCGACCTGAGACACCTAACTCTACCAGTAATTCGGTCGTCGCTCAGAGGCGGTTTCAATGGTGCAGAAGCTGTTCGCTGCTCTGTACGAAGACCGGTCACGGGATTATACCCTCGACAACGATATCCATTATTTTGGATACCGTGAAAGTTTGCGCAGGTTGATGAAACCTCGTGAAAATAGACATCGATTGCGCGCGTTCGTGAAGATGTTGAGGCGTTCCAATAACCCTCTAACTCTATATTTTAAATAGGTTTGCGGTTGATTGAAGCGTTTAAGTCGAGTATAGTTAATCAGTTGCGGGCACGCTGCAGCTAGTAGCCAACTGGGGGACGTGTGACATTCGAAGTTGGAGACAAGGTCATCTACCCGAACCACGGACTTGGAGTTGTGGAGCGGATCGAGACCCGTACGATCATGGACACGACTTGCGGCTTTTATTCGCTTCGCATGGCGGACAGCGACACCCTTGTGTTGGTACCGGTGGACAACGTTGAAGGTGTCGGTTTGCGCCGAGCTATCTCAGGTAGCGAAGTGAAGAAGCTGTTTACGTTGCTAGGGAACGGTAAGATTGACAACCATCAGAACTGGAAGGGACGGTTCAAGGACAATTCTGACAAGATGCGGACCGGGTCGATTTACGACGTGGTCGACGTGTTGAAGAACCTCACCTTTCTGACGAAGTCGAAGAATCTGTCATTTCGAGAGAAACGGATGCTTGATCGGGCCAAGTTCTTGGTCGTGTCAGAGATTTCAGAGGTGCTGGGCGCCACTTCAGACGGGATTGACCAAAGGGTGGGCAAGGCGCTTGAGCGCTGCTTCGTGAATCATGCGAGGGCCGCGGCTAGGGCCAAGGCGGCCAAGGCGGCCAAGG
>DQEK01000200.1:0-993 GCA_003533545.1 Acidobacteriota bacterium
TTGGTCGGTCGACCATATTTCGCGATCGGAGACCAGGTCGTGCGCGATGATTCCGCGTTGGAACGCTTGCTCGGACGGCGTGGTATCAATCGGCTTCGGCGATTCTGGGCGGATGGGACATCCAAGCGGTCACCGGCAGATTACGCGAGAGCAGGTCACACTCGAGATAATGAGCATCCGTGGCTACATCGCACATTTGAGCACGTGTTGAGTGAGATCGACGATCCACTCACTGAATGGTTCACGGCCGTGCAGTGCCATAGTGATTTAGCTACAGAGCCTGACCGTACCAGTGGGCTCTTCGGTATGGATAATTTACTCATTGACCACCCTGGTTACTGCTCAATGTACACGCTGGTCGAAGGCAACGACGGATTGATTCGAGCACTTGCTGAGAGGGTCCGGTCCCCCATTTTGTGGGACGCGCCGGTTACCCAGGTCGATGCTCACCCAGACCGAGGATTCCGTCTTACAACTCGGACCGCAGACGATCCTCATCATGTCGTCGATTTAGACGCCCTCATCGTAACGTTGACGCCCCCGGGGCTACGAAGGATTCGGTGGAGCGATGCTTCGTTGTACTCGGCGGTGCAGGCGCACGTTCTACACCACGATCATTCGACGGCGTACCTTCGGGTGACCTTGTTTTGGCGTCGTCGTTTCTGGCGAGACCAATTTCCAGAAGATTACTTCGTGAGCGACGCCTTTGGCGGTGTGACTGTGTACGACCAGTCTTCGGACGGCGATGGGGTCGGAGTCCAGAGTTGGTTGATCGCAGGTGCAAACGCGATCGAGTTGGCAAATCGGTCAGACGACGAGATTGTAGCCGCAGTCCTGGGAGCTATGCCGAGCATGCTGCCTGTGTCTGACAATGCACTAATCGACAGTCGGGTTGACCGCTGGCTCGGAGTTGCGGGTGTGTCTGGCTTACCGGGTGGGGTTCCGTTGCTATCCCTTGAGAAACGGCACACACCAGACGCCCGTTGGCCTCAA
>DQEK01000200.1:1359-2158 GCA_003533545.1 Acidobacteriota bacterium
TGCGGGGCACTCGACGCAGTGCTCTACGGGGTGGGGCGGATCGCTGAGGAAGTGGGTGGTTCGTCGGAACTGACAAGAACGCGCATTGGTCACTTATTCGCACCCGCCGATCGCAGTGTCACTGAGATTCGCGGGCCATCGTGCGCCTTCTTTCTTGACGAACAGGTTGCCTCTGTCTCCTAACAGGTCAGGACAGAGCCGGTTCTTGGAGAGTCAAGCAGTGGATAGTGCCTAGCCCAAGCACCAGGTCTATCGCATGGACTCCGATAACTTCGCGTTTCGGAAACAACTCCGCTAGAGTCCCCAATGCGAACCGGTCCGCTGGGTCGTTGAATGTCGGGACGAGAACCGAGTCGTTGGCTAGATAGAAGTTCAGATAGCTGGCTGGCAAACGCTGGCCGTTGAACCAGAGTGGCCTTGGCATCGGTAGCGTAACTATCGTGAAGGAGCGTCCGTGTACGCGGGCGTCTCGCAGGCGTGCCAAGTTGTCGGCAAGGGGGGCATGATTGGGGTCTGTGTGATCCGGTTCCACCGCAACCACAACAGTCCCTGGAGATACGAATCTGGCAATGTCATCGACGTGTCCGTGTGTGTCATCTCCAGCGATCCCAGCACCCAACCAGATCACCGTTTCGATACCCAGGAAATTACGGAGCGCCTTCTCTGTCTCGGACCGTCCAAGGCCTGGGTTGCGGGGTTGAACCTTGGTGTCGAGGAGACACTCTTCGGTCGCTAAGGCGACCCCTTCTCCATTGACGTCGATACTGCCACCCTCAAGGACCATCGTCCGCGCAGTTTT
>DQEK01000200.1:2558-5431 GCA_003533545.1 Acidobacteriota bacterium
CGCTCCAATCAGCGTACTTTGACCAGCCATTGAAGTGCCAGTCGATCATTGCCAACGCAGGTTCCGTAGTGTCGTCGGCGCTATGGAGAACGAAGGTGCCACCGGTGTCACGGAGCCAGGACCGATTAGTTGGAAAAATATGCGCCTCTAGGCGGTCACGGCTGACGCCCGCCTTGGATAAGGAGCTGAACGCCTGTCGGCGTTCGGGTTCCGACCGAAAGACAATTGCGACCTGCTCGACCGTCGCAAGATGCCGCACAAACTCTGCGTACCACCAACGTATCGATTGCAGCTTGCCTGGCCAATCGGAAGTGTTGTGGGGCCATGCTATCCAGGTGGCCCGGTGCGGGGCCCACTCGGCCGGCATAAGACTCCGTCCCGTGAATGGATTCATACCCCGGGGTCCGACCAAGAGGCAGAGCGCGTCAGACCTAACCCGCCGAGTCCGTGGGTGGTCAGTGCACCGTAACTGTCGACGCGGCGATCGCGCAGAAAGGGCCAGCCCCGCCTTTGGTCTTCAATGTATCGCCGAATGCATCGAACAATTACGACCTCATTTTGGTCTGCCGTGCCCGTACCGATCACTCGTCCCATGGGATCGCAAACGAAAGATTGTCCCCAAAAATCAAGCCCCCCATCAAATGGTCCCTCGTGCCCCACGCGATTAACTGTTGCTACAAAGACTCCATTCGCGATCGCATGGCTCCGCTGGACGATTTGCCATGAATTGTACTGATCGGATCGTATTGGTTTCGGTTCTCTAGGATGCCAGCCTATGGCGCTGGGATAAACAAGAAGTTCCGCTCCGCCAAGAGCGCTGAGACGGGCGGCCTCCGGATACCACTGGTCCCAGCAAATCAATGTTCCGATGCGTGCGAATCGAGTCTCGAAGACCGGGTAGCCCAAATCACCCGGCGTGAAATAGAACTTCTCATGGTACAAGGGGTCGTCGGGAATGTGCATCTTTCGATAACGCCCCAACAGCGTTCCATCTGCGTCAATGACGACAACCGTGTTGTGGTACACGCCCGGGATTCGGCGTTCGAACATCGGCACGATCAATACAACGCCAAGATCCCGAGCCTGCTCTCTGTACCGGTCCGTTGTTGGGCCAGGGATTGGTTCGGCGAGGTCGAAGGCATCGACTTCCTCGCGCTGGCAAAAATAAGGTGATGCAAATAACTCTTGCAGGCAGATAACTTGAGCGCCTTTGTTCGCAGCAGACGCGATTAGTGCTGACGCCGTGTCGAGATTGGCCTGGACCTCTGTCGTGCAGGCCATTTGAATGAGGCCGACCGTAAACTCAGCGGCTGGAATCTCGGTATCGGCCATTCTTCGCGGAAGGTAGCGCCGAGATTTAACTCTCCGTCAACAACGCCTCAATCTCCGTTTCGGCGGCGGCCGCATAGAGGGATAGCGGAAACTCATCCAATATCCGTTGATACGAAGCGCGGGCTTCGGGAGCGAGACCCGCTGCCCCGTAGGCATGCGCGAGGCGCATCAGCACGCCGTCGATAGGCAGCTCGGCCACAGGGGCGGCCGTTGTCGCTGATTGTTCGAGCAGCGTGACAGCATCTTCGTACGCGCCTTGAGCAATGTAGGTATCGGAAAGTCCCAAAACGGCCATGCGAGTGTAGACTCCGGCATCGCCAGAGTCGATCACTTGCTGGTACTGTGCGGAGGCTTCTTCGTGTCGCCCCAGCGCAGCTAGGGCGGCGGCGGCCCTATACCGCGCGGTGATGCCTGGACCAGTCGTTGGGTAGGCGTTCGCTGCCTCGAGCAATCTTGGGAGTGCCTCGACCATCTTCGCCTCAAGTGAAGGGTATGTGCCGGCAGGCTGGGTAAATTCGCCTAACGCGTCCGCAGAATTGGAAGCCTCCGTAGGCTCGCTGCCAGCTTCCACCGGGTCGTCCGATGTGTCGGCACTGGAACTCGGGGGTGCGGGCGGCACCACCGGAGCGTCCGCAACCGCTAAGGCAGTCGCCAACAGAGTGCCGGCTTGTGCAGTGGCGCGACTAGAGAACCACGAGTATCCGCCGAAAACAACTGAACAGCCGACAACGATCAGAAGGCCAATCGTTACCCCCCGACCGAAACGTTGCACCTGTCCCCGAAGATTGCCAATCGCTGCAGCGAAGGCATTCTCTTTCAAATGATGTCGCTCACTCCGCCTCATGGGTCATATTCTTCTCTACTTCTTGAGTTTATCCAAATGCGCCTGTGCGTCCGTGACCGGACCAGCGAGTGCCGTGCGAAACCCAGATGAACGAAAACAGTGCCGTTGGTTCACTAGACTATTAAGACCATCCTGGCCGACAAACTAACGGTCTACATTGAAGCCCCATAGTCGATGATTTGGAGGCCGACAAAAGACTGGCGTCGCGTGCCGCACTTCCCCCTTCCCGCCAGTCCCAAGCAGTGGGCGTAACGGTCGCGATTCATAGTTGTCGCCAGGGAGAGCGCCGCCGGGATTGGCGCGCGTGCCAGGATTCGAACCTGGGGCCTACCGCTTAGGAGGCGGTCGCTCTATCCAACTGAGCTACACGCGCTGATTCGGAATAAGGAACGCAAAGATACGAACGCTCGCATGGCGGATCTAAACACCGCAACTCATGTCTTCACCGCAACACTGCGGCGATTTGACTTTGCCGTGCCCGTCCGGGCACTTGGCGATATCGACAGCGGTGCCATTGTCTAGTTGGAGGGTGTCGTGCACCAGCTCCTTGTCGCACGTCCCGCAAGTCATCGTACCTACGCTCATGCCGCATTTCGGACAGGTGTAAATCGCCACAGTAGATTCCCCCTTTGGATAGTCTCAGCTCACACTTGTCTACAACCAGTCGAGTATTTCACAATGCTCGGTGCTGAAGGGA
>DQEK01000063.1 GCA_003533545.1 Acidobacteriota bacterium
CACAGTGTCGCACAAATGCACCGACCAGAGATACCATTCGCCGCGGGCCACACGCTACCGATACACCATCAGAATTCGAGCAATGCGCTTCTCCATGACAACGGGCAGCCGCCCGACCGACCGCACGGTTGCAACCCTGGCAGCGCTCACTGGCCTAGTGGTCCTCGGTGTAGGGATCTGGCTGTTCAAAGCGCCAAGCGGTCAACCCTCGCCGCGACTCGCACGAGAGGCATCCGAAGGCGTCGCCTTCCTTGACGATACGGAGTGCGGGAGATGTCACCGTAATGAGTACGACGCCTGGACGAATTCCCACCACGACCTAGCGATGCAACCCGCCAACCCCGATACCGTACTTGGTGACTTTGATGACACGACGTTTACCCATTTCGGGAAAACGAGTCTCTTTTTTACGCGCGACGACGAGTATTTTGTTTCAACTGAAGGACCAGACGGAGCGGCACACGATTACCAGATCAGCTATACCTTCGGAATCGACCCCCTTCAACAATATCTAGTGGCCTTCCCCGGAGGTCGCCTGCAGAGTCTGACCATCGCTTGGGATGTTGAGCAGGAACAATGGTTTCACCTTTACCCCAACGCACCGATACCAGCCAACGACCCACTCCACTGGACCGGTCGTTACCAGAACTGGAACCTGATGTGTGCTGGGTGTCACTCGACCAATCTGCGCAAGGGATACGACATCAAAACGGACACCTACGACACCACGTGGGCAGCGATTGATGTGGGCTGTCAGTCCTGCCACGGTCCGGGAGCCGCACACCAGACATGGGCACAAAGCACCACCGCGACAAACCTGAAGCCGGCCGACGACAACGGGCTAACAGAAGTTCTCTCCCGGGAAGAGCCAGGGGCCGAGATCGACACGTGCGCGCCCTGTCACTCGCGCCGGGAACAACTCACTTCGATGGCATCACCAGACCCGACGTTCCTAGATGCGTTTCTACCCACCCGCCTAGCGGAGGGACTCTACCACCCTGACGGCCAGATCCTGGACGAAGTGTACGTCTACGGTTCATTCGTACAGAGCAAGATGCACGATGCCGGCGTACAGTGCTCCGATTGCCACGACCCACATAGCCTGGAACTACGAGCGGAAGGAAACGACCTGTGCACACGGTGCCATCGAGACACCGCGGTGCCCAGGTTTCCAAAGCTCCCACCCGGACAATACGACTCGACTAATCACCACCGTCACGATGCCACCTCCGAGGGCGCGCGCTGTGTGAACTGCCACATGCCAGCTCGTACCTACATGGGCGTCGACCCACGCCGAGACCATAGTTTTCGCGTGCCTCGACCCGACCTATCGATGTCACTCGGCACACCGAACCCCTGCACCGGATGTCACACCGACCGCGACGACGCCTGGGCGGCTGGGGTAGTTTCAGGCTGGTCCAACTCACCACCGGAACCGCATTTCGCAGAACTGTTTTCGGCCGCACGAGCGGGGAAGAGAACAGTGCGAACCGATCTCGCGACGCTGGCCCGCGATCCGCAACAGCCGGGCATCGTGCGTGCAACCGCCCTTGAACTATTACGACAGTTTGGACAGGCCGGAATGGACGCAGCTCGGGCGGCTCTCACCGACAACGACCCCTTGGTACGTACCGCGGCCGCCGGCGGGCTAGACGCGTTGCCACCATCCACGAGGCGAGATGCCCTGCATCCCTTGTTGACCGACCGCGTCCGAGCGGTACGCCTCGAAGCTGCGCGAGCGTTAGCGGATGTTGCGGCCAGTAACAATGCCGCAGACGACCCTGCCCTGACCGCGGCGATGAACGAGTACTTTGAGGCACAGGCTGGAGTAACCGACCTTCCGGCCACACACGTCAATCTGGGTGTGACCTACCAACGCCGACGAGAGTTGCCGCAGGCCGAAGGTTCATACCGAAGCGCAATCAGACTGGACCCGTGGTTCACCCCGGCCGTGTTCAACCTCGCCACCCTGCTGAACGAGCAACGCCGTAACGAAGAGGCAGAAGCGGTCCTTCGCGCCGGACTGGAGAGAACCCCGGACGACGGCGAGCTTCACTATTCGCTGGGACTCATCTTGGCCGAGGAGAATCGCATCGAGGCGGCCTTGACCAGCCTGTCGAAAGCCGCAGCCTTGGTACCCGACCGCGCCCGGGTACGCTACAACTACGGCCTGGCCCTCCAACGGGTGAACAGGCTGGACGACGCTGAAACGACACTGAACGAGGCGCGGGTACTCGACCCGGAGGACCCCGATATTCTTCTGGCCCTTACACGGTTACTGATGGACCAACGCCGCTGGGAAGAGGCACAGGCCTCAGCGACAGACCTGATACGCCTCCGTCCGACAGACCCAAATCCACAGCGCTTACTGAACCAGATCCGGCTACGCATGCGGCAGAGCGAGCCATAACAGCTTTACGGCAACATCGAGGGCAAGTGGCCAAATATCGATGCTCGTTGTCGTTCACGAACGCCCCTGCGGTGAGCGCTAGAACGGTTCATAGACGCCCATCACCCCGACGCCGCAGCCCGGCGCGCGCGAAGCAGGCGCTGGTCTGGTCGCTGCCGGATGAGGCGGAGAGAATCTTAGGAAAGGCGATCGTGTAGCCGAGTGCTACGAGGGATACAAAATTGCGTGGAGGGGACCCGAACACTCTGAGAACGGGATCCACCGGCTTGAATCGCCCGAAGGCGACCGACTACGTGAAAGCCGCGACCAGACCAAACACCCTTCTTCACGGTGCGACCAATTTACCGCAGCGGACCCGGCCGCACCATTGGACCTTGGTCCCACATCAGCCGACTACTCGACCTGGGACGGCGTGATCTCCAGACGCGCAGCTTGACGAACTAACTCGGCCAGAGACCTGGCTGGCATCTTGGTCATGACACGGGCGCGATGTACCTTGATGGTCTTTTCACTAGTTCCTAAGTGGGCAGCGACCTGCTTGTTCAGCAGCCCGGCGGTCACTAAGGCGAATACCTGTTGTTCGCGCGGGGTCAGGCGATCGTAGCCGACCCGAAGCCTGGCCAGCTCCCGCCGTTCTTGAAGCCGATCGCGATCCAGCCGGATGGCACGGTCAATGGCGGCGAGCAGAGCCTCGTCATCGAAAGGCTTGAGCAGAAAATCGACCGCGCCACCCTTCATCGCCGCCACGCTCATCGGAACATCACCATGCCCGGTAACGAACACGACCTCCATTGATTGTCCGGTCTCCCTCAGGCGACGTTGGGCCTCCAAGCCAGTCATACCAGGCATCCGGACATCTAAGACAACGCAGCCTGGTCCCCTCGGTCGTGTCCGTCCAAGAAACGCTTCAGCCGACGGGAATCCCTCGACCTTGAAGCCCGCCGTTTCAAGCAACCGCAGTACGCTCCGGCGCACTGACGGGTCGTCATCAACGACAAAAACCACCGGCTCGTCTGTCATGAGTCAACAGTCTGCTGCGGAGGCAACGCGAAGCTGACCATCGCCCCATCCGCGTCCCGGTTCTGCGCCATGATCTCACCGCCGTGAGCTTCGATGATGCTCCGCGAGATCGACAACCCCATTCCCAGACCGCCAGTCCGCGACGTGTTGAACGGCTCGAACATCGTATCGAGCATGGAAACGTGAATGCCAGACCCCATGTCCGCAACGGACACGACCTGCCATGCGTCGATACGTTGGTGCACCCCCACAGACAATCGAGACTCCGCCTTCCCCTCCATTGCCTGCAGTGCGTTGGTAACCAAGTTCACAACCACCTGCTGGATCTGGATCCGGTCGGCGACAACCGCGGGCAGGTCGACGGCAAAATCGCAGACCACGGTGGCATCCCGCGTCGCCAGCTCACCCCGCATGATCTCTATTACTTCCTGCACAACCTGGACCAGGTCAATTGGTAGCCGCGCAGGGGTCTCTCGGCGAATCATCGCCCGTAGGCGCTTAATGATCGCGCTCGCGCGCCGGTCGTCGGCCACAATGTCGCGTAGCACCTCTGCGGTCTTTCGAGTCTCTGGAGGGTCCCGATCAAGAAGTCGCACAGCCGCCTGGGCGTTGCTGAGAATCGCGGCCAGCGGCTGATTGAGTTCGTGGGCCAGTGCTGCTGTCAACTCGCCCAGAGAGCTGACCCGGGCTACGTGGGCCAACGCATCCCGGTGTTGAAGTGCTTCAGCTCGGGCGACGATTTGCTCGGTAACGTCGGAACAAACGGTCACAAACTTCGTCGGCGACCGGTCGACTCTTGGCAGTGGAGCGGCTTGCGCCGTCCAGTGTCGGAATGACCCATCTCTTGCTCTGATCCGGAACTCCGCCGACAGGCCCTGGCGTTTCTCAACGACTTCACGCATGACCTCAGTCCGAATGCGGTCCCGATCTTCGGAGTGGAGGTGCTCGGCCCAACCCTTCATGGTGCGAGGGAACGCACCAGATTCATAGCCGAGAGCCTCGTCCACTTGTCCGAACCACACGACGTTACCAGTTTGAATGTCTACTTCCGCGATGATGTCTGCTCCCAGGGTGGCCGCGATCCGGAACCGTTCCTCGCTCTGACGCAGACCTGTTTCGGCCGCCACTCGTTCCGACACGTCGATGAGGAACCCACGGATCACGGTCGGGGTGTCATTGACGCGCTCAACTGCAACAACATCATGAGCCCAGACGCTGTGACCGGCGGCGGCAATCATCCGGTACTCCAACTCGTAGGCTTCCTGTTCCAGCAACGCCTCTTCGCGAAAGAGAAGGACACGCTGGCGGTCGTCCTCATGGAGATGCGTCTTCCAGAAGTCCGGTTCGTACCATAGGTTGAGCGGATAACCAAGCAGCCGTTCAGCCTGTGACCCCACGTAAGTGAAGTCACGGGTTTTCGCATCGGCTTCCCACTGTACGATTTGGGTTGACTCAAGCAGCCGCCGGAAACCTCTCGC
>DQEK01000453.1 GCA_003533545.1 Acidobacteriota bacterium
CCTCAGAAGCGGCATGTACGGGCGTCAACAAGGTGTGTTCTTCCCTGACTCTCAGGCCGGTCTCCCCGCCGAAGAAATCACCGTCGCCGAGGCGCTCAGAGACGCGGGCTACGCTACCGGCATCGTCGGCAAATGGCACCTCGGTCACCTGCCGGAATACCTGCCGACTCGCCACGGATTCGACTCATGGTTCGGCATTCCGTACTCGAATGACATGGACCGGCAACTACCGAACGGCATGGACAATCGCACAGCATATTTCCGCCCCGAAATCGAGTACTACCAAGTACCACTCATGCGCAACGAGGTCGAGCTCGAACGCCCCGTGAACCAACACACCGTGACCAAGCGATACGCAGAAGAGGCAGTGGCGTTCATTCGGGCGCATCGGAACGAACCGTTCTTTCTGTACCTTCCCCACACCATGCCGCACATGCCGCTATTCCGTTCCGGTGATTTCGAAGCGCACAGTTCAGCCGGCATCTACGGAGACGTCATCGAGGAAGTCGACTGGGCGGTGGGCCAGGTACTCGACGCGCTCGACCGTTTTGGTCTCTCGGAAAACACGCTCGTGGTCTTTACGAGTGACAACGGACCCTGGACCAGCTTTCAGACCCACGGCGGCTCAGCGGGACCTCTGCGCCACGGTAAAGGCACAACCTACGAGGGCGGAATGCGAGTGCCCGGCGTGTTCTGGTGGCCCGGAACCATCGAGCCGGGTGTCACGCAGGAAATTGGATCAGCGACCGACCTTTTCACCACCGCCATCACGCTCGCGGGCGGCACCATGCCGGAGGACCGGCCGATCGACGGGGTAGACCTCAGCGCGGTGCTCTTCGACACCGGTTCGAGCCCGCGGGAGGAAATGGCCTACTACCGGATGGGCGAGCTGTTCGCGTTCCGGAAAGGAGCGCACAAAGTCCACTTTGTTACAGAAGGACGCTACGGTTTGCCGCCGGAACGCACGGAGCACGATCCACCCGTGATGTTCGACCTACGCGTCGACATCGGCGAACGCTACAACATCTCGGCCACGCAACCGGAAATCCTGGCTGCCGTCATCGCCGCCGCCGAGCGCTATCAGGACCGGATGACCGCGGCGGAACCACTGTTCGACCTGCGTGGCGAACGCTAGCAAGTTGTCGTTCCAACCATCCTAGCGCTTCGTCTACGGCGTCGCCGGGGGAATCTAGAACACGGCGATCGGGTTAAGTGGAGACCCAGTGCCTCCATCGACCGGAATCGGACCAGCGGTAATCATGAACTCCCAACGATTCTCGGCCACAGCGGTCTCGGCCAGCGCCTCAAGATCCATATTGTCGAAGATGTTCGACCCGAAACCAGCAATCAGCATCGTATGCACCGGCTGCCCAACCCCGTCGACCAGTGACGGCATCACATCGGTCGCCGCGTCGCTTCCGACAGCCGCCACACCTCTTTCCTTGATCCACGGCAGTACCGAGGCGTGCAGTCCGGCGCTGTTTCCAGAAACCTGCCAAGGACCGAGGGCCGCCCGGCGGGCCCACCGTCCAGTTCTGACGAAGATGATGTCGCCCGGCGAAACCGTGACCCCAGCCTGCTCTTCCCACGCCTCGATATCCTCGATGTAGATCGGCGTTTGCGGCTCTAGATAGTCCACTCCCTTGAGGCGCGCGAAATCGAGCAGGATTCCACGCGTCACGATGCCACTCTTCAGATTTTCGATACCCAGCTTCCCGCAACCTGACAGACTGCTCTCGGAAGGATCGGTGTCGTTGTACAACCTGTCATTCCACAGGAAGTGGCAAAGCGCATCCATGTGACTGACGCCGTAGCCGTGATAGGTGAACTCGTAGGTGTCGCTACGCAGGGAACGCCCCATTGTGTGGTTAAACGCAGCGTCGGGATTGTCCGGAAATTCACCCGGTATCGGATTGTGTGCGAGCGACACGGTGATGCCGCGACGGACCAGTGCCGCTGCCGCCAGGGTCTTCTCAGGAGTGATCAAATTCATCGTACCGAGTTCGTCGTCAGCACCCCACCGACCCCAATTATTAATCTCCTGAAACATCGCGTCGAATTCTTCGACATTGCGCGGTCTCCGCGGTTCTTGTGTGTCTACGATCGACGCGCACCCGACGGCTAAAACGACGGCCGTGACAAACCACGCGATAGACGTTCTGAACTGAAGTCTCATGGTTCTGCTCCCCACTTCTGCACTAATGATCGCCGCAGCATTATGCCCACACCTCAACGTACACCTCCAGCGTCCCTCACTCATCTACGTTTGAACGGTAGACAAAGACCGTCTGCCGATCGACGCCCAGGCACGCCGGCATGCTATCACCGCAACCTGCTACCTCGGCGGCGCTCTTATAGGCTTGACACCAGGGGTGCCGATCGATGTACGCCGTCAAGGAACCGAAGCGTTTGACCGTCACGTATAATTCCCGAATGTTTTATTCAACCCGAATGAGAGGCTCGGACCGCCGCACACAGCCCCATGCTGTGGGCGCGATAGCCGTTACATCGGTATTGCTTGGATTCCTGGTGCTTTCGAGTCCTGTCACGCTTCGTGCGCAGCACTGGCC
>DQEK01000153.1 GCA_003533545.1 Acidobacteriota bacterium
GAGGGCCTGGCATCGATACTGCCGCACTGGTTCGCGAGGTGAATCCCGAATGGAACGTCGGCGGTCGCTGGGCTAGACGGTTCCGGACTGGTCGTGCTGCTGATCGTCAGCCACAGGGGCCGGTACGGCCGCGGCGGCGGTTACCGGTGCAGTCCCCGCTTGAGGCTCGCGCTTGCCCTGGTCCTCGACGTGAATTTCTTCTTCAAGGGTGTTTCGAAGGTCGTTTGAGGCGCGCTTAAACTCCCCGAGGCTCTTCCCGAGCGACCTGCCCAGTTCTGGCAACTTGCGTGGCCCGAACACGACCAACGCGATCACGAAGATGATGAGTAGCTCCGACATCCCGATCGAACCAAACATGATCGCCGCTCCTTAAATTTCTCGGCCACGCGTCGCTTCGGGCATCAGTAAGACGCGCCACGGACGGCGCGCCCAAAAGAACCCGCCGTCAGCGAGTGGACACGGTACACACCACGCGTCAACACGATGTCCGCAACACTAAGGCCCCACCATTATAGGAAGCTGCGACGCGGTGGGTCAAGCAATCTGGCGTCCGGTAAGTCTTGGAAGTTATTGCCTTAAAAAGCGTTAGGGCATTTGTAATGCCGTTCTGTCAGAGTCCTCACCGGCGCGGTTGGATAAGTTTGGAGTTCTTCCACCGGGAACCGCTGGTCCAGCTTTAGATCTTTGTCCGTTGCAGGCGACCATATCTGTTAGCATCAGAGACATGACCGGTGTGCGTGACTCTCGGACCCTGACCACGGCTGTGGTGGTCGTGATTGCTTCCGCCGTTCTCGGCGGTCTGTTTGGCGGAAGGGTGCTCGCGGGCCAAGACGCCGCTAGTCTGCCTTACGAGTCCTTCACGAAGGCCTTGGCGGAAATCGAAAGCAACTACGTCGGTGAGGTCGATTCCGAGACGCTCGTCTATCGCGCCATTGGTGGGATGTTGCAGACGTTAGACCCGCACTCGAGCTTTATGGACCCACGGTCGTACGCGCAGTTGCGCGAACGCCAGGAGGGCCGGTACTACGGCCTTGGGATTTCGATTAATGTCTTCGACGGGAACATCACCGTGATGAACCTCTTCGAGGGGTCACCTGCCTACCGGGCGGGCTTGCGTCGCGGCGACGTGATTGCTCGCATAGAGGGCGTTGATGCCCCTGGTACCAGCGACGAGGCAGTAAAACAGCTACGCGGCCCGAAAGGCAGCACGGTCGGCATTTCCATCCGACGTCGCGGTTACGACGCACTCATTGACTTGGAAGTCGAGCGCGACGAGATCACTATTCAAACGGTGCAGGGCGCCTTCATGCTTGACGAGTCGGTCGGGTATGTGCGCCTTCGTGACTTTTCTGAGACGAGCTCGAGCGAATTACGGTCGGCACTCGGAAGGTTGGATGACCTCGGCATGGAGCAGTTGCTGTTGGACTTGCGAGATAACCCTGGGGGGCCGCTCGATCAGGCAATCAGGGTGTCGAACGAGTTTCTGCCAAAAGGGGATCTGATCGTTTACACCCGCGGCCGTGTCCAGAACTCGGACCAGGACTATCACGGACGCGACGACGGTGACCACATGGACGTGCCGTTGGTGGTGTTAGTAAACCGGAACAGTGCGAGCGCTTCCGAGATCGTATCTGGTGCGGTTCAGGACCACGATCGAGGACTCGTCGTCGGCGAAACCACGTTCGGTAAGGCGCTGGTCCAGTCGGTTTATCAAGTCAGTCAGGGCGCGGGGCTCGCGCTGACGACTGCTCGCTACTACACCCCGAGCGGTCGGCTGATCCAGCGCCCCTGGGACGAGGTGTTCGACGAGTATTTGACCTACTCGTTGCGGGATCAGGAACCAGCTGAACATGCCATCAGCGATCGCCGGTTCACCGACGGTGGTCGTGAGGTCTTCGGTGGTGGTGGTGTTGAGCCGGACCATTTCATTGCTGGCCCGATCGAGGGTTTCGATCCGGGCTCATTTGGCCGTCTGCTGGCAGCCCGTCAAGAATTTGCGACGTTCGCTGAGCGGTTCTCCGCCGAGGGCGATACGAGGATTCAGGGCCGGTCGGAGGGTCGCATTCGAGTGTCCCGGGGATTTGAGATCAACGACGCCCTGATGGTCGAGTTCCGCGACCAGCTTGAGTCACGTGGTATGACCATTGACGACGAAGGGTTCCTCGCTGATGAGATGTTCATTCGGGCTATGATGCACTACGAGATCGATCTCGCCCTATTCAGCGTGGAAGAGGCTCGACGCAATCTGACGCTGATCGACCCGCAGGCTCAATTTGCGGTCACGCTTTTCGATGAGGCAGAGCGCCTGCTCAATGTGTCTCGCGGAGCCGCGGCAGCGGCTGCACAATAAGCAACCGCGGTAGCGATTCTTGCCCGGTGGCCCAGCCCCTGTTACACTGGCGCCTAGCCGTGTTGGGTGCGTCACGATGGCGCACCGGTGATTCGGCTCCTACCCGCGGGTGTGCGTTCGTCGATGGAGGAACGGGCTGCCCGCTGTGGGGGGTCCAGACGTTTTTCTTGTTCTCGGTCGTTTGGGTATTTTCGAGTGTTCCCAGCCGCTCGCGGAGGTGATGTAACGCTCCGCATAAGCGGCTGTTTTTTTGTACGCCGTCCGGCCTGGCGTTCAGGTCAGACGAGGTAGTCGCCGGCGCTGATTAACACCCGGTCGGTCGCCGCGAACTGGTCGCGTGATTGAGCGCGGAGAGACACGCTAATGCTTTTGCAGAACCTTGAAATCTCGGGTTTTAAGAGTTTCCCCGAGAAGGCCAACCTGGTTTTTGATGATGGGGTGACCGCCATCGTTGGTCCCAACGGGTGCGGCAAGAGCAACGTTATCGATGCCATCACGTGGGTACTCGGTGAGCAGAGCGCCAAGAGCCTACGTGGCGAGCGGATGGAAGACGTGATCTTCAGTGGGAGCGATGCCCGGAAGGCGGTCGGCACCGCGGAAGTCAAGATGCTACTGGCGCGCGTTGCCGCGGCTCCCGGGGCGGTTGGACAAGGGGCTCTCGTTCAGTCGTCGGACGGAAGCAAGGTCGAGGGGAACCCTGCCATCTCCGAGCGCACTCATGACGGGGGCGACCTTGACCCTCTGCTCCCACTCATTACCCGTGATGTCGAGGTCGGTCGTCGACTTTACCGGTCTGGCGAGAGCGAATACCTGATCGACGGCCGTGTTTGCCGGTTGCGGGACATCCAGGACCTGCTCATGGATTCGGGTATTGGGGTCAAGGCGTACGCGGTGATCGAGCAGGGCAGGATCGGGCAAATTCTTGCGGCCCGTCCAAGCGAACGCCGACAACTACTCGAAGAGGCGGCCGGTGTGACCAAGTACAAGAGTCGCCGGCACTCGGCTGAGCTGAAACTCGAAGCAGCCCGACAGAATCTTACCCGTGTCGACGATGTCGTCTACGAGGTTGAGAAACAACGGCGGACATTGAAGCGACAGGCTGCGAAGGCCCGTCGGTATCGGAGGCTTCGGGATGAGTTAAGGCGATGGGAGATGGTCGGGTTCACCCGGCGATATCAGGTACTTCAGGATGCTGTCGATTCGGCTCGTAACCGTCTCAACTCAGTTCGATCCAAAGAGGAAGCGGCTGCATCGCAATTGGCTGTGGTGGAAGCTGACCGTGAGCGTTTCCAGATCGACCTCACCGAGGCGGAAAGTGGTGCCACTCGCGCGAGGGATACCGCGCATAGCTGCGAACTGGCTGTGGAGCGTTGCCAGCAACAGATCACGTTCGATACCCAAAAGATCGAAAATCTCAGTGCGACGTTATCGGACACGGTACGACAGGTGGCGGACTTGCGCGCCCAGCAGGATCCGGCACGTCGAGAACTTAATGCTCACGTTACCGACGCCGAGCGGTGCGGTACAGAACGTGACGAGTTGAAAGCCAGCCTGAAGTGTAAGGAAGATGCCCTTGCGCAATTGCAGCATGCCTTCGACGGTCTTGAGGGCGACGTTGAAGCGACCCGAAGTGAGGTATTCGCAGCCATCAACGCCGCCACCGCTCTGCGCCACGCGGTTGAGAACGTATCAGCTGGCCGGGCGCGGCTGGCGGAGACAGTGGCTAGGTTGGATGCTGAGGCAGGTGACCTCGATGTTGAAACTCGCACGCTCGAGGGTGAACGTGAGCGGACGCGAGTCGAGGTGCAGAGGAACCGAGACGCGCTGAAGTGTAATGAGGGCACCTACGCTGACAAGGACGCCGAGTTGGCTTCGCTACGTGTGGAGCGTGAGTCTCGCGCAAGCGAGTTACATGAGCGTGAGCACGCACTGTCTGGCCTCGTGGGTCGGCTCAGTTCGCTGCGTGAGTTGGAGGTTACGCGCGCTGGTTATTCCGATGCGGCGAGACTGTTGCTTTCGTCTCCAGATTCTGGAGTCCGTCAATTAGGTTCGGTGGCCGATCACCTTGAGGTCGATCCTGGCCGCGAACTAGCGGTTGAGGCCTGTCTTGGAGACTTGTTGCAGTACGTGGTCGTGCCGTCACGCGCCGACGCGATGGCCGGTTTGGCGTTTGCGCGCAGTCACGCTGCCGGTCCGGCCGGATTCTTAGTACTTGAAGAGCAATCGTCAACGCCAGCGTTGGGACCCGTTGCGCCGCCCGCTGAAGGCTTGATCGCGGTTTCCCAGGTCGTCCGAGTGGAAGGGGTGGGTGCTGACGCCATTCAGGCCGAATTGGAAGGGCGGTGGCTTGCAGAATCCTATGAGGTAGCAGCGAATGCGGCCGAGTTCACGACTGCCTCGATAGCGACGCCGGATGGAGATGTGTTTCACGGTGAAGCGCTCATCAGGGGCTGTGCGACGGGTGAAGCGTTGGGGATTTTGGCCACCAAACGAGAGATCAAGGAACTCGACGAGCGACGTGGTTCTGAGCGGTCGGTTGTGGAGCGTCTAGTCGATGAGATCGCTAGGCTGGACGCCGCTGTTGTGCAGGCAGAGGCCGCGCTGGCTGTCGTGGGAGAGACGCGGCATCAGCACGAAAAGACGATATTGACCCATGAGCTGCACTTGGTTTCACTCGACGAGGAGGACGAGCGGCTGACGCTGAAACGGGAGGTGATTGCGACTGAGCGTCGTTCGGCGGGCGAAGAAATCGATGCTCTTGAATCACGTCGGATTGAAGCGCAGACATCGATTGAGCGGCTCGAGGGCGAACAACGGGTCGCCGACGAGCGTTTCATGGCATCCCAGCGGCGAGTGCTGGAGGCGCGCGAAGAAATCGAGTTGCTGGGGCAAGAGGTGGCCGGGGCTAAGGCGGCCCATGCAGCATTGGTTGAACGGGCGTCGGCGCTTAGTGCGAGCGCGGAGAGACTCGAAATAGCGAGCCAGGAGCTCGACAGTCGGATCGCCGGCCGGGAAGCTGATCAGAAGAGGATTCGCTCGGGCCGAGAGGAACTAGTGGCGACGGTAGCAGTGTCGAAGCAACAGCTTGATGAAGACGTTGCTGGGCTGGCGCTCTTCCGGCAGGAAGTACGCGAGGCTGACGAGCGGGTCCAGCGACTGCGCGCGGAGCTAGAGACGAAGGAAGATGGTGTTCGTGGCGCGCGCGCGGAGCAAGAGGGGCTACGTGCCGAAGTCGCCGACTTGGATGTCGCACGGGCGACTGCTGAGGGCGACATGGCTCATCTTGAAGCTACGTGCCGCGACACGTTGCGCGTCACGCTCGATGAACTGACCGTGCAACTGGCCGAGCTCGTCTCTAAAGGGGATTTCGATCCCGATGCGGAACTACAGTCTAAGTCTTCACAGGTTATCGGCACGGAGGAGGACGACGTGTCAGAGTTCGCTGGGACCGACGAGACGGTCCCGGGGACTGAAGTGACAGAGTCCGAGACTGGGAATCGACCAACGACGGTCGATGATGTGGTGATGGCCTTGAAGGCGAAGATCGACCGACTGGGACCCGTCAACATGATGGCGGTCGAAGAATTCGACGACTTGGACGAGCGGTATGATTTTCTCGCTAAGCAGCGTGGCGATCTCGTTGAATCGATTGCATCCACAGGCAACGCGATTGCGCGAATCAATCGTACGACCCGGGAACGGTTCCGCGTTGCGTTCGACGCCATTAATACCCATTTCCAACAAACGTTCTCCGCGCTGTTCGGTGGTGGACGTGCCGGTCTCGTGCTGCTCGACGAGACCGATTTACTCGAAAGCGGGATTGACATCATTGCCCAGCCCCCGGGTAAACGGCTGCAGAGCATCCAGTTGCTTTCCGGCGGCGAGAAGGCGTTGTCGGCCATGGCGCTCATGTTTGCCATCTTCAAGTACAAGCCAAGTCCGTTTTGCCTGCTCGATGAGATCGACGCGCCCCTCGACGAGGCTAACATTAGCCGTTTCGTTGAGATGCTACGTGGCATGCAGTCGGACACTCAGTTCATTTTGGTGACTCACAATCGGAAGACGATGGAGATCGCCGACCGGTTGTATGGAGTCACTATGGAAGAACCGGGTGTGTCCAAACTGCTATCGGTCCAACTCGGCCAGTCTCAATGACCATCGTTGTGGCAGACTGTTCGAAATGGCCGGAGCCGCCGATGTCCATGGGTCGCTCCTCCCTGGAACTACAGCGGGTTTGAGCCCATCCGTTCGTTCTGCAACGCGCTGTTGGGGGCGGAGTGCACCGTACGATTTGTGTGACGTGCCGCCGGACCTTGGTTGCGTTAGGTCGGAGCACACGACCCCACCAATGGACGGGTGTCAGGGATGGGCGGCCAACGTCTGCCGTCGTTTACGACTTCGCCGGCTGGTTTTCGCGTTGATTTCCAGAATCCTCGCCGCCGCCCGTCGGTTTGTCGAGTAGCGCCTTACGGCTCAGACGAATCTTGCCGGAAGGGTCGACATTGATGACCTTCACGAGGACTTGCTCACCTTCTTTCAGTTCGTCCCTTACTTCCTTGACCCGATAGTGAGCGATCTCCGAGATGTGCAGTAATCCGTCTACTCCCGGAAGCACCTCGACGAAGGCTCCGAAGTCGGTAATGCGTTGCACGGTTCCCAAGTAGGACTTGTTGAGTTCCGGCGTTGCGGTGAGTTCTTCGATGATTGAGATGGCCTTCTGTGCCGACGAGTCGTCGCTCGACGCAATGTTGACGCGGCCGTCGTCCTCAACGTTGATCTTTACACCAGTGCGCTCGATGATGCTTCGAATGGTTTTGCCTCCAGGACCGATGATGTCCCGAATTTTATCAACCGGAATTTTGATGGTGACGATACGCGGTGCATAAGACGAAATATCGGTGCGTGGGTCCTGCAACGTGGCGCGCATCCGCTCCAGGATGTGTAACCGTCCGGCCTTGGCCTGCTGCAGTGCCTGCTGCATGATCTCCGCGGTGATGCCCCCTACTTTGATGTCCATCTGGAGCGCGGTGATGCCGTCAGCGGTGCCAGCCACCTTGAAGTCCATATCGCCGTAGTGGTCTTCGGCGCCGGCAATGTCACTGAGGATGGCGTGCCGCCCTGTCGACTCATCCAAGATGAGGCCCATGGCCACTCCGGCGACCGGTGCCTTTAGGGGGACTCCGGCGTCCATTAGGGCTAGGGTGCCACCGCAGACCGACGCCATTGAAGACGATCCGTTCGATTCGAGGATGTCCGACACTACTCGCATCGTGTAAGGGAAGGTGTCTTCGCTTGGCACAACCGGGAGTAGGCTGCGTTCCGCTAGGTTGCCATGGCCAACTTCACGGCGTCCGGGACCTCGGAGGAATTTGACTTCACCCACCGAGAACGGCGGGAAGTTGTAGTGCAACATGAACCGACGGTAGATCTCACCATCTACCATTTCGATCTTCTGCTGGTCGTCCGAAGTCCCGAGCGTCGACGTGACGAGGGCCTGAGTTTCGCCGCGCGTAAACACCGCCGAGCCGTGTGCCCGCGGAAGTAGGCCGACGTCACACGTGATTTGACGGATCTCGTCGAACGCGCGCCCGTCGAGTCGGTGTCCGCGTTCTAGGATTTCGTCGCGCAATACTTTTTCCTTCAAGTTCTTGAAGGCAGCCTTGCTGTCAGCACGTCGTTGCGTGTCGTCTGCTGGGAGGGTTGCCAGGTAATCATCTAGGACCTTGTCGACCGCGGCGTAGCTGTCGAGTTTGTCCTTGACCCGCATGGCATCGGCTAGTGGGTTAAGGAGCTGGCCTTCGATCTCCGCCGCGACGCCGGCATCCAGGTCGGTCGCGTTTACCTGCAGCTTCGTCTTACCGGCGGCTGCGGCCAGCTTGTCGATTTCGACGATAATTTGGCGGATGGCATCGTGGCCAGCATCGAGTGCCCGAACCATCTCTTCTTCAGAGACTTCCTTGGCGCCAGCTTCCACCATGACCAACGCGTCCTTGCTACCGGCAACCACGAGGTCCAAGTTGCCCTGGCGGCGCTGTTCGTAAGTCGGATTGATGATTAATTCCTCACCAACCAATCCCACCCGCACTGCAGCAATCGTGGACTGAAACGGAATGGCCGAAAGGGACAGCGCGGCTGAGGCGCCCGTCAGTGCCAGCACGTCAGAGTCGTTTTCGGTGTCGGCTGAGATGACGAAGGCAACCACCTGAGTCTCGCGCCGCCATCCAGAGGGAAACAGTGGACGGATGGGGCGGTCTATCACCCGGCTGGTCAGCACCTCTTTCTCGGGAGGCTTCCCCTCTCGCTTGAAGAAGCCACCTGGAATCCGACCAGAAGCATAGGTGTTCTCTCGATAATCTACGGTCAGAGGGAGAAAATCGATACCTTCCCGCTCGTGAGGTGAGTAGCAAGCGGTCACGAGTACCATCGTGTCGCCGTAGCGCACCACGACGGAACCACTGGCCTGTTTGGCCAGCGTACCCGTTTCCATAGTCAGGGGCCGACCACCAACATCCACTACGCCTGTATGCATGATGTCACTCCAGAAAATTTCCCGAACGGCGAGGAGACAAACGAGCGGGAGGACGGGAACGATTTCAGCTCGTTTCGGCTACTTGCGGAGACCCAAGCGGCGGATCAGCTCGGCATACCGCGCAGAATCTTTGGCCTTGAGGTAGTCCAAGAGCCGTCGCCGCCGTCCGACGAGTTTCAACAGTCCGCGACGCGAATGATGATCTTTCGCGTGGGTCTTGAAATGGTCGGTCAGATAGCCAATACGCTCGCTCAACAGCGCGACCTGCACCTCAGGCGAGCCAGTATCGGTCTCGTGTACCCGATACGAACCGATGAGCTCTGTCTTTTGATCCCTCTGCAGCACCACTAGCGATCACCTCCACGAACGGCACAGATACCACCGAGGCAAAACAACCGAGCCACCGGTACTCCAAGCCGCCGTCACTACGATGTCGTTCCTCTCTCTTGGTCAACCGATGAATGGTACAACAGTGGACGGGGCCAGGCAAATGTCATGTGCCTTGCCGACCGGTAATGTCAGCGAGAACAATCTTGGGATGCCAGAGATTATTCTCTTTCGGCTCGGCGATGGCCAGTAGCTTCCCGTCTCTGTCCAGCACGCGCACGCGTCCGTTGCGCGTGTTGCCTCGAACGTCGCTTCCAGGCACCAAATCGCTTGCCCGTAGTGAGTTCCCGTGTGTTGCGCGGCGAGCGCCTTCTGGGGTCACGGTGACGTGAGGCAGACCGGGCAGCAGGTCGCCCATCTGGATCGTGCGGGCGTCAGCAGTGCCTGCAGCGTTCAGGATATCTTCCAGCGGCGTCGCATCTGCAAGTCCGAAGGGTCCGTGTCGTTCCCGGCGAAGAGTTTCTAGGCACCCCCCGCAGCCTAGTCGAGCGCCAAGGTCGTGCGCGAGCGACCGTACGTAGAAACCGCTTGAACAGACGATGCGACACCGAACCGTTCG
>DQEK01000170.1:0-121 GCA_003533545.1 Acidobacteriota bacterium
CGAGACCGTAGGCGCCTTCACGGGGGCCTGACAGGACGCTTCGCCCAACAGGATCGTCACGGTCAGCCACTCCAACTAGTGGGTAAATCCTGCTGGCCAAGCGACACGACATTGTTGCCAC
>DQEK01000170.1:523-4053 GCA_003533545.1 Acidobacteriota bacterium
CCACAAGTTCTCTCTCTGAGAGCTGCTGGGACGAAGTCGTGCCCGCGATCCTCGCCCACACCACCGAGAAGGATTACTCGGACTCACCCCAGTCCATGTGAAAGAGTCGGCCGTATCCCTCGATTGTATCGTTGATGTTTGCCCGGCGCAGACAGTCCCACATCATTGCCTGGTTTGAGCACACCACCGGTTTGCCTGCTGCATCCTCGATCTCCTGCAGCACGTCGAGTGTGCGGATACCGCCACAACTGACGAAGATCGCGTCGGCGTCCTCGTGGTCGATACTGAGTGCGAAGTCACGGATGAACGACGGCGTGATACGACCCATCGCCTCGCAATCCTCAACGTTCAGGCCCTGGATATTGAGTACATCAAAGCCCCTTTCTCGAAGAAACGCGGCCTCCATCGTATTGATCTCATCGAGGTAGGGAGTGGCGACAACAATTCTCTGAGCGTCCAGCCGATGTAGCGCGTTGATAACACCGGTGACCAGCGTCGATGGCTTCGCCCAGGGGGCGCCGCGCTGGATTTCAGCTCTGACCTCGTCCTCGCCGATAACAATTGATCCGGAAGTGCAGGCGTAGCAGATGACGGCCGGGCGTGCCTGCGGTTGCAAGATCGACGCGGCTTCAGCCATCCCGTCGATTTGAGCCGCCAGTGTGGCGACATTGCAGTCGTTGGGGCTGTTGAGCCGGGTGACGCTAGGACCTACACCCTCCGGCGACAGACGGTAGATGTTCTCCTCCATGACGAGGTCCATCGAAATGATGATGAAACCAAGAAGGGCACGCCAGTGGGTTCCATCGTCGTAGGGCACCTCACGGGAAGCGGACTGGACAACGGGACTTGATGCGCCTCCTGGCACGACTTCTTGCGACATACTCTTTGACCTCTTCTTGACTACAGGTTCCTGCGGTGCTCGGGTGTCAGACAACGATGAGGTCGCGCGTGGTGCTGGTCAGGCGTTCGCATCCCGTCTCCGTGACTATGACATTATCGACGAGGCGCACGCCTAGTCCGTCCTCGAGTCCGAACACAGGCGGTTCGACGGCGATCACCATGCCAGCTTCCAGGGTGTACTCACAGCCGGCGTCGACAACCAACGGTTCGATCCACGAGGGTGGAAACGCCGCGCCTACCGCATAGCCGGTCATGTGCAACCGATAGGCGTCCAAGCCGGCGTCGGCGATGACCTTCTTGGCGACGTAGTGCGGGACTGTGGCAGACACACCGGCGCGTATCTCGTCCATGCAGGCATCGCCAGCGTCGCGCACTGTCTGGTACACATCCCGCATCCGTTGGGTCGGCTCACCCAAGCAGAGTTGCCGTCCAATGGTCACGCAATAGCGCCGATAGTGTGCGCCGAACTGAATGTGCATGAAATCGCCGGGCTCGAGAACCCGGTCTGACGGTTCGCCATGGGAAAAGGCCGAGCGCGGACCGGTCAGGAAATTCATCGGACTGGACGGTATGTCGCTGCCTGCAGCCAGCAACGTGTGATGGATGTCCGCCGAAACTGCTCGCTCTGACCTGCCCGCCGCAACTGATGAACAGCAGGTTTCCATGCCCCGGTCCAGCATCGCCGCGGCCCTGCGCACGTAGTCGATCTCCGCTGCGGACTTGACCAGCTTTATGTCGCCGATCAAGCTTGTAGCGTCCATCACTAGATCCTCACCAAGCAAGTCGACCATTCTTCGGTAGTTGTGGGGATGCAGGTAGTAAAGCGGTACCTCAAGCCCGGTTCTCAGTCCCTTGTACGCTCGCTCGCGCAGGATGTCGTCAAAGACTTCGATTGGGTCTTCGGGTTCGCGCCCGCCCCAACCCCGAGTCTCATCAGCAAGAGAATCGGCCATCAGCATCGGTACTTCTGACAGTCTGCTCTGAATCACCAGTGGCCGCGGTTCAAGCGGGAACAACAGAACTTGAAACTCCTGGTACCCCTTGGCGGTCGCGCCGATCAGGTAGTTGATGTGCACAGGAGCGACGACCAGCAGCAAGTCGATTCCTGCGACCTCCATTGCTTCGCGCACCTTGCAGTGACGGTGGGCAAATTCTTCCTTGCTGAAAAAGTGTTTCGACATCGTGCCTAGTGACTTTGCCTGTTACACAACTTGCAGGTCCCGCTGGTAATCGGTTGCAATCTCGATGCCGTCCTCTGTGACGATTACGGTGTCGCCAACTCGTGCACCAAAGACCTCTGGCACAGTAATCCCGCCGTCCACGGCAAACACCATGCCCGCTTCCAGCGGGGTCCTGTCGCCGTACTTCAACTCCGGAATTTCCAGCGACGAGTATCCAAGCGCACGGCCTGTCCGGTACGACGGTGCAAATCCAGCGGATCGGTAAACATCGTCGGCGGCCTCGTGCACGTCTTCGGCCGCAACACCGGGGCGCATCTCTCGGAAAGCAGCCGCCTGAGCCTCGATTGCAGCGTTGTAGGTCCGGGCTGTTTCATTGTCAACAGAACCTACGAAATACTGACGGTCGTAGCCGATCTTGAATTGCTTGAAATGACAAATCGAGCAAAAGCACATGTAGACGGGGTCACCATGCGCGATCTTCTTCACCCTCGGGTGCAGGTGCGTGTAGCTGGTGAAGTAGCCGGATTGAAGCGCCTGAAGATTATGGATCATGGGACTCATCAACGCTTCGGGGTCTTCAGAAGCGATGATCTCGGCTGCTTTTCGCGTGCCCGCGGCCATGCACGCGAGTGATACCTCGTACTCCGGCACCCCCACCGCCATGGCGTCGCGCCCGGCGATTCCCATAGCGATAGCAACTTGGCCGGCCTGGCGGATCATGTTGATCTCTTCCGCAGACTTGATGACCCGCATCTGTGCGATGATCGATGTGGCATCGACCTCGTCGGCCAGGTCTAACTCGTGACGCAGGAAACCCGAAACGACTGCCGGAATATCGTTCCTTTCGATAGCGACGCGCTTCTTTCCAACGCCGCCCATAGCTTCGCGAAGCGGGTCGCGCCACTCTTCGCCGACCCCATCCGAATAGAAGCCGACATCGGCTACCCAAGTCATGGCATACGCCATGAGCGACTCAGATCCCGGGGTTATCAAGGTGACGTCTCCATTACTTCCGACCACTAGAAGGGTTGGACGGCCGAACTCCAACCCCAGATCCCCCCAATAGGCACTGAAATAGTAGATCGAATCGACATTGGTAATGATGAGAACATCGATGCCTTCATCCTTGAGGCGCTGCTGCAACTCGGCTGTGCGTTCTTGAAATAGCGGCAACATTTCCGCTTCCGCACCCATAGCGTGAGGACTCACTGGCATCTTGTCGGCCTCCCGTTGTTTCATTGACGCTCCTAGCAACCCTGGTGTTGCCGTGATTGGCAAGCACCAAACTGTCCGCACACTATTGGCACTCTCAGAGTGTCACCGGGGTTGGGGATTGCTTCGCTCCCCTCTCCTCCTAGGGATTAAGGATCCTCGGAGCGGGTCGGTCTGGTCATCGAGCGCTGAGAGGCGTGGACCCGAGCGAACTTCTCGACCTGGGACGACGACGTC
>DQEK01000170.1:4384-8114 GCA_003533545.1 Acidobacteriota bacterium
AGTTCATCATCAGGACACCATCACCTGAGGCGCTCGGCACCAACCGACCCTGCTGCACCGACCGCGTCCCCCACCAGAGCCGCCACATTGCGGGCCTGTGGTTCGCCGGCGACCAGTACGACGAGAGAACCTGGGGCTGCGGAGTCGACGCCGCAGTGCTGCCCGGGATCGTGTGCGTCGACCAGATGATGGGCACCAATCTCGAAGAGCAAATCCTCCCCGCGGTCCATCAGGGAATCATGATACAAACGTGACCGTTCGTTCGCCATCGCAACTGACAAGGGGCCCCGCTCATGCGTGTAACAACCGTTGATGACGCCATTCGCCAGGTCGCCGAACAGTGGCCCGACGCGCTGGCTCTGGCAGACGCGCCCAACCGAGAAGCGTTCTTCGCCGGTGAGCCGCTTCGTTTGACCTGGCGCGAGGTCGACCGGGCCGTCGACAATTTGGCTGTCGCGTTGACCGCCATCGGCGCCGGACCACACGTGACGGTTGCGGTTCAGCTCCCCAACGTCGTCGAGCTGGTCCTCACGATCCTGGCCTGCGGCCGGATCGGAGCCACTGCGGTGCCGTTTCCCATCCAGCACCGACGCCACGAACTCGACTACGGGCTTCGGGCGTCGTCGGCTCGGATCATCGTCACCGGCACCCGTCCCGACCGGCCAGATCAACTCGACACCGTCTCCGCAGTCGTCGACGATCTCGATACTCCGGTTCACATCGCCACGTTCGGCTCGGCGATCGTCGACACCGGAACCGCCCTCACCGTAGACACGACGGAGGCGGCGGCGTCTCAGGGCGTGCCGGCCGGCCCCGATGAGGTCCTCACCATCTGCTGGACCTCCGGGACGACCGGCACCCCCAAGGGTGTGCCCAGAACCCCATCTATGTGGCTGGCATCGGGCTACTTCCAGGTCGACGAACTCGACCTCCTCCACGACGACCGGATCCTGTGCCCGTTCCCGCTCGTCAACATGGCCGGCATCGGCGGAATGCTGGTGCCCTGGGCGATCGTGGGCGCCGTACTCTTCCTCCACCAGCCGCTCGACCTTCCGGTCTTTCTCGGTCAACTGACATCGGAGGAGATCACCTACACTGTGGCCCCGCCGGCCCTGCTCAACATGTTGCTGCTGGACGATTCGATCCTCGCCGGCGTCGATCTTTCCCATCTGCGCAAGATCACCTCCGGCGCCGCGCCACTTGATCCCTGGATGGTGCAGGGTTGGGATGAACTCGGGGTGGAGATCGTCAATGCCTTCGGATCCAACGAGGGGGCCGCCCTGCTCTCCACGGCGACGTCCGTTCCCGACCCCAAGCTCCGGGCCCGGTACTTCCCGCGGCCGTCCGCGGAAGGCATCGAAGTCCGCCTCGTCGACCCGGACAGCGAGGACGACATCAACGAGACGGGTCGACCCGGCGAACTTCGCTTTCGTGGTCCGACCGTCTTTGGTGGCTACCTCGACGCGTCGGGCGCCGAGTTCGATGACGCCGGCTTCTTCCGCACCGGCGACATCTTCGAATGGGCCGACACCTCCTCGGACCCTTGGCTCCTTCGATTCGTCGACCGGGCCAAAGACATCATCATCAGAGGCGGCATGAAAATCTCCGCCGCAGAGCTCGAAGGACTGATCGCAGCCCACGACTCCGTCGCCGACTGCGCGGCGATCGGTTACCGCGACGCGTCACTCGGCGAAAGAGTCGGCATCTTCGTGGCTCCCGCCGGCGACCACGAGCCGTCGTTGGAGACGATCGTCGCTCATCTGAGGAACATGGGCATCGCCAGCTACAAGCTCCCGGAGCGACTCGAGATCGTCGACGCCCTCCCCCGCAACGCGCTCGGCAAGATCGCCAAGAACGATCTCCGTGATCGCTGGCGCACCACCGAGGAGAACTCATAATCGACTTCAGCGGCCAAGTGGCCATCGTGACCGGCGCAGGCAAGGGCATCGGGCGTGAGATCGCGATGGCTCTGGGGTCCCGTGGTGCTTCGGTGGTGGTGAACAACCGTTCCCGAGCCGGTGCGGATCCCGCCAGCGATGTTGTCGCTGAGATCAAGCGGGCCGGTGGTGTTGCGGTTGCCGAGCGCAGCTCGGTGGAGGCGCCGGGTGCCGCCGACGCGCTCGTGACTGCTGCGCTCGACAACTTCGGACGCCTCGATCACGTGGTTGTCAACGCGGCGATCGTCGACCGAGCGACATTTGCCAACGCAGACTCCGACCGGTTCAGACACGTGATTGAGATCGACTTCATGGCTCCGGTCGCCCTCGCTCGCGCCGCGCTCGCCGAAGTCCAGAAACGGTCGGGCCGCTTCCTGTTCATGACATCGACCGCCGGCGCCTACGGCGAGTTCGGTGCTTCGTCGTACGCCGCGGCCAAGGGCGCACTTAATGCATTCGCGAAGACACTGGCCCTCGAACACGCCAGCGACGGCGTGAAGGTGAACCTGCTGTCCCCCTACGCGCTGACCCAGATGACCGAAGGCTTCGTCACCGACGAACAAGCCCAAGCCCTCTCACCCGACCGGGTGGTACCGGCTGCTATATGGCTGCTCGGCCCGGACGTCCCGGTCACCGGCGCCACCATCGTCGCCGCCGCCAACACCTTCCGCCCCCTGGCCACCGGCGAGGCAACCGGGGTCGCGTTCTCGACCAACACCACCGTGACCGACGACCGATTCGCCCAGGCAGCCAACGAGGTCCTCGATCTCGACGGTTGGATCAGCCATCCCGACGGGATCACCGCGTTCAGGCACCTGATGGCATCCACCGCCGAGAACGGAGACCAACGATGAACTGGACCGACCTCGCCGCAGCCCTCGCAATCGGAGCCTTCATCGCCGCCATCTGGGTCATCGGACTATGGCTGCTGTCGATCGCCCGCCGCGACATCTCGATCATCGACGCCGTCTTCACCCTCATCGAAGTCTCGATCATCGGAATCGCCGGCGTCGCCATGGGATCGGCACCCGACGCCCGCAAAGCGCTCATCTTCGGCCTGCTGTGCCTCTGGTCGATTCGCCTCACCGCCCACCTCGGATGGCGCAAATGGGGCGAAGGAGAAGACCCCCGCTACACCAAGCTCCGAGGCTGGGTCGACGAAGGCTGGCCATTCCACCGCCTTGCCCTGCGGCAGGTCTTCGGCCTCCAAGGCCTCACCATGTACCTGCTCAGCCTCCCCGCCCTCATCGCCCTCACCGCCGAGGACCCCGGCTCGCTCGGCCCCGCCGCCTACGCCGGCACCGCGGTGTGGGCCATCGGCTTCCTCTTCGAAACAGTCGGCGACATCCAACTCGTCCGCTTCAACGCCGACCCCACCAACGAAGGAACCGTTCTCGACACCGGACTCTGGCGATACACCGCCCACCCCAACTACTTCGGCGAAGTCATGATGGCCTGGGGCATCTTCATCACCGCTCTCGACGTGTCCTGGGCCGCCCTCGGCATCATCGGACCCATCGCCTACACCCGCCTCGTCACCCGCATCACCGGCACCCCAACACTCGAGAAACGAGTCCGCCGAACCCGACCCGACTACGCCGCCTACCTCGAACGCACCAGCTCCTTCTGGCCCCGCCCCCCACGCCCGACCAACTGACATCAACAACACGACACTCACGGGTGTCGTAGAGGCTCGGGCTACTGAATCACGACCTGATCGGCCGAGGTCTGCTGCACAACCGGGTGGCACCCTGCAAGTTGTGGCGCCACTTCGAGCCGGCATTAGCAATCCA
>DQEK01000265.1 GCA_003533545.1 Acidobacteriota bacterium
TGTGAGGTTCGTGCGGGTGCTGCCGTTTGGCGTGCCCCCGCGGTGATTTCGGCCGTCCCCTGGTTCGCTCTGCCGGACCTCTTTGAACCAGAACCACCGTCGGAGATAGCCTCGGTCTGCCGCATGGCTGGCCGGATGGCGGTCTCGCCTATCGTAACGGTCAATCTCTGGTTCGATCGCGAAGTGTTGGACCGTCCGGTTCTCGGACTCCCTGGGCGAGTGATGCAATGGGTCTTCGACAAGCGGTTGATGTTCGGTGACACGGCATCGCATCTGTCGGTAGTCTCGAGCGGGGCGGCCAGCATTGTCGGTTATTCAAATGAAGCGCTGGTTGAACTAGCGACCAGCGAGCTCCGTACCGCACTTCCTGCCGCCCGTGAGGCGCAGGTTGGGCGTTCCACGGTGGTCAGGGAGCCACGGGCCACATTTTCGCTCGCGCCTGGACAGCCACCGCGTCCCGGGACCGAAACAGCGTTGCCTGGGTTTCTACTCGCGGGAGATTGGACCGATACCGGTCTACCGGGTACGATCGAGGGCGCTGTGGCCAGCGGGCATCTCGCGGCGGCTGTAGCGATTCGGTTGGCGGGTCGTTGACGCCCTTGGGAAGCAATATCCGAGATAGGTCGACACGCAGCATGCCGTCGGTCATCGTGCACTACCAAGAAATTGCGCTCAAGGGGCGTAATCGGCCGTGGTTTGTCGAGCGGCTGGTTAGCAACATCCGGACGGCTACCGCCGACCTCGGCGTCACCGGGGTCCGCGCGCTCATGGGGCGCATCGAGCTCCGGTACGAATCCGAGGATGCCTGGACAGATCTCTGTGAGCGACTCGCGTGTACCCCGGGTATCGCGAATTTTTCGAGGGCGGTCCGAACCCGATGTGACCTTGATGCCATAACGAAGACCGTGTTGACTGAGCTCGCCGACGTGCAGGTTGAAAGTTTTCGAGTTACCGCACGACGGGCGGACAAACGCTTTCCGCTGACGTCCCCCGAGCTCGAGAGACAGGTGGGCGGTCGGATCAAGGCGACTCGGGGGTGGCGCGTGGACCTTGGACGACCTGAGTTGACGGTGTGGGTCGAGACGCTTAGCGACGAAGCGTTCTGCTACCTCCGGAAGAATTCAGGGGCCGGGGGTCTGCCCAGCGGTGTGAGCGGACGGGTGGCCTGCCTCATGTCTGGCGGCATCGACTCTCCTGTGGCGGCGTATCGGATGATCAAGCGTGGATGCCGAGTCCGGATGATTCATTTTCACAGTTATCCGATACTGGCGCACACCTCGCAGGATAAGGTGGTCGAGATCGCACGTTTACTGACGAGATATCAACTCGACAGCCGGCTCTACCTGGTGGCATTCGGTGATATCCAGCGTCAGGTTGTGCTTGAGGTGCCGCCTCCATTGCGCGTGGTCATCTATCGCCGGCTGATGCTGAGGATTGCGGAACGGCTCGCGCATGCCAGCGGTTCGACGGCGCTGGTAACCGGAGAGGCGGTCGGGCAGGTGGCCTCCCAGACACTGGATAACATGGCGGTTATCGACTCGGTCACGACCCTGCCGGTTTTACGTCCGCTGGTCGGTATGGACAAGGACGAAATCGTGTCGGAGGCCCGCAGACTCGGAACCTATCCGATCTCAATCATTCCTGACGAGGACTGTTGCACCCTTTTTACTCCGAAGCACCCAGCAACCAAGGCGAGAGCACGCCGTGTTACCGAAGCGGAATCAGCGCTTCCCGTTGACGAGATCGTCGAATCGGCGGCCGCAGACGCCGAGCGTCAAGACCTGTTTTTCCCGCCAGTACGGGCGGTGAAGACAAGGTTCGTGACATCTTCCTAACATCCGATGTTGGCTAGCAGCAGTGCGGGTGGATCACGCCGTGAAAGTAGTCGCGGAGCGCCTCACGTGTGCTGCGGAACGCCAGTTCCTCCCACGGAATTTCCGACTCACTGAAGGTAGCGATCTCAAGGCTCTCGTCGTCGTGGCGCAGGTCTGCGGTGATTGCTGTAGCCGCGTAGACGATGATCACCGGGGGGCGGTCCGGGTAGGAATAGATGCTGACGAGGCCGTCGAGGCGGATATTGATGCCGGCTTCCTCGCGGGCTTCACGGATTGCGGCGGTGCTGACCACTTCACCGCGGTCCACATATCCCCCGGGAAAGACCCAGAGCCCATAACCCGGCTCTATGGCGCGGCGCACCATTACGATTCTGGTGTCGGGCATAGCGATGATTGTGCCGACCGCGACCTTCGGGTCGAGATATAGGATGTTGCCGCAGCCGACGCACACAAGTCGTTTCCGGTCACCCGTTTTCAACTGTCTGGGTTCAAGTCGTTGGGCGCACGCCGGGCAATAGCGATAAGCGCTGCCGTGTTCGTGCGGTTGCATGGGTGTGAAATTCGGGGACGGAACGTGTCTGTTGTCCTCACCTTGGGACTCGGTCACGCTAACGTATAATCCAGACTCATGTCCATCTTGAAGGTCGCGCGCATGGGGCATCCCGTGTTGCGCGAGTGCGCTCGTCCTCTCGAAGTCGACGAGATCTCGACCCCACGAATTCAGAGGCTCATCGATGACATGTTTGACACCATGCACGATAGCCAGGGAATCGGACTGGCCGGTCCGCAAGTGCATGAGAGCATCCGATTGTTTGTGGCCGGTGTCGACGGCGACGAGGGAACAATGCCACCCGTCGTGATTATCAATCCAGAAATTACCCAGGTGGGGAGTGCGACCGAGGAAGACTGGGAAGGCTGTCTCAGTATTCCAGATATTCGAGGGCAGGTGCCGAGAGCGGCCGATATTCGCGTCCAGGCCCTCGATCGTTACGGAAAACAACTCTCGATGACGGCCAACGGTTACCCGGCGCGCGTCATTCAGCACGAAACCGATCACTTGGACGGAGTGCTGTTCTTTGACCGGATGAAGTCTTTTCGTAGCCTGACGTTTCTAGAGGAGTACTCTAGATACTGGTCAAGTCGGGACGAATAGGTCTCGCCCGCATGCAACCACTGGTGAACAAACGGGATGGCCCCTTTGCTGACGGGCGGGGGGGCGCTGCCGGTTCGAGGTTCACGAAGCCGGTCAGACGTCCCTTGCTTGTTCCCGCCGTCGTCGTTCGGTGTTCCGCTCGGCGCCGAGCCGTTCGAGTTCAACGGCCGAGTGGTCAGCGAAAGTCATCGCGTCAGCGATGGCCCGATGGCCTGCCTGTTCGGCGATCAACCGGTGCATTTGTTGGCACACGCGTCGATACGCTGGGTGTCCTTGGGGTGCCGTCCGTAGCTCGATTACATGCATGGCTTCCCGAGCGTTCATGTGCATCCGGTAGCGGATTCGGTAGGCCATCGGCACGACGTACTGGGCTAGGGTGGAAGACTCGCTCGTCAGTGCTTCATAGATCTCGCTGCTTCGGTCCATGACGCGCTGCCAGTCTTTCGTCGCTCCGATTTCCCCGATCGCAACGGGCGTTGTGCAGCCGTGATCGGTTGACAGCTCTTGCCACTCGATCGTTAACAGGCGGTGGCGTTGTAGATCGCGGAACGCTCCGTAATCGGACAGTAGGTCAAAACAGTAAGCCGTGCGTTCGAACGCGCGCCCAGGTCGGTGGCGCCGGTTGACGCGATTCCCGACGTAAGCTCGCAGAATCTCGGCCCGCTCGTCTGCTTTCATCCGCCTCGCTGCTTCCAGCAGCTGGCGATCGGGCAAGCGGGATGTCTCGTAAAGTGCCGACGCCACCACTTTAATTTCGCCATCGGGGTCGAATTCGGTGAGCTCGACTTCGGCACTGCCCTCGGGTTTCACGCTGCCCAGCAATCGGTCCGCGATCTCTCCTGTTTTGCGACGTGAATCGGACAGATAACGGCTCCAACGGATACCCCTCTCTTCACGGTCGACCCGGGTGAGAAAGGCGGGGATGATTTTTCTGAGTTCGGCAAGCATCTGGTCGGCACACCGGCGCGTTTCCTCGAGAGGATGGGCACGCATTCGGAGTAACAACTGCTCGTAGGCTTGCCCTGTGCCGAAGATACCGACGTTAGAACGGGTCGCGGCCGGTAGTAAACCACGGAGTGTGTCTAGAGCTTTTGCACGAATTACTGCGCGGTAGACGGCGTCAGAGTCTTCCGACGCTTTCGGATAGCGGTTCCGGTAATGGTCCTGTGTAGGTCCGAACCACTTCGTGTACGTCTGAAAGGCGTCGTCTAAGGTTGAGACGTAGCGGTCTCTCAGTTGGTGTTCCTCGAGCTCGCGTGGGATCAGATATTTCCACTGGCCTGCCACTTGGTCGGTGTAGGGCACGTATCGAGTTGATTGTTCCAGATAGGCCATGAGGCGCCCGCGCTCGAGGACTTTTGTGAGGACGTTAGATACTCCTTCGCACGCGACGTGTGCACCGCCAAGTTGCGCGACTGAGTCGTCGCCATAGTCGCCGAACACCCGCTCATACAGACGTTCGGCTCGTTCGACGCCGACGAGGTCGGCGGCGACAGCGCCGGTTTCGACGGTGTCCAGAAATTCGTCAAGGAATAGTCGTCGTAGCGATTTCGCCGATCGTGAATAGCGGGCGAATAGAGCCCCCTTAACTACTTCGGGTAAATTTCTTAATGCGAAGACCGGACCGTCGAGGTTCGTGAAGTACGGTGTCAGCGCGCACCGTTCGTCTTGGCTGAATCGCTCTGGGAGATCGTGAGGCACGCGTATAATTGTCACCGGTTTCTCCGCGTCCTCCAAACGACGCGTTTTCTAGGTCCTTGTGAATATCACTCTTGTGCCGGGTGGCAACCCGGGCCCCTATACTGGTGCCGGCAACAATACCTACCTCATTTCTGGGAAAACCCCGACTCTGCTGGACGCCGCCACGGGCGAGTCTTCGCATCTTGTCGCCCTGGCGGAGGCCCTTGCGGGCCAGCCGCTCGGCCAGGTGCTGGTGAGTCACGCGCACCAAGACCATGTGGATGGATGTGGCTCGATTGCCGCGCGCTGGCCAATTACCTGTTTTGGGAAGATGCTGTGGCCGGAGCGTGATTGTCTGCAATCGGTCGATTTTTTTCCTATCTCTGATGGCGATTTGATCCCTGCTGGCGACGGCATGTTGCGGGTCGTGCACACCCCAGGGCACGCTCCGGATCATCTCTGTTTTCTTGACGAGACGACCGGCACTCTCTTTTCGGCCGACTTGGTGGTCCAGGGTAGCTCGGTGGTGATTCCGAACTCTCATGGGGGCAGCCTGGCCCAGTACCTGGCTTCACTGCGTCTCGTGCTCGACATTGCGCCGCACCGGATGTTGCCTGCCCATGGGCAGGCCATCGATTCTCCGAGTGAGGTAATTTCGACCTACCTTGAGCACCGGTTGCAACGTGAGGCTCAGATCATAGAGCTGGTACGCGTCGGAGTCGGGTGGCCGGACGCCCTTGTGAAAAGGCTTTACCCGGGGATTCGCCCAGAACTCAAGCCAATGGCTCGAGAGAGCGTTTTAGCTCATCTCGTCAAGTTACAGGAGGAGGGGCGTGCCCGGGACGACGGCGAGTGCTGGGTGCTGACCTGACGTGCTAAGGGTAATCCAAGAGTTTTTGGAGCATCGGTTTCTGCTCAAAGAGCGCGGTAGCTCAGTGCGCACTGAGGTGCTCGCTGGGCTCACCACCTTTTTGACCCTTGCATACATCCTCTTTGTCCAGCCGGCCCTGATGAGTTCAATTGGCCTCGACTTTGGGTCGGTTTTTGTGGCCACCTGCTTGGCCTCGGCCTTCGCCACACTTCTGATGGCGGCACTCGCGAATTATCCGATCGCGGTGGCGCCGGCTATGGGGCACAACTTTTACTTCGTTTTCACGGTGGTTCTGGCGATGGAGGTGCCGTGGGAGGTCGCCCTCGGTGGCGTCGCCCTTGCCGGGCTGCTGTTCATCGCGACAGCGGGGGTTGGGCTCAGAGAGAAACTGATCACTGCCATTCCCGATTCGCTGAGGTGCGCTATTGCTACTGGCATCGGTTTGTTGATCGCGACAATCGGGTTGCAATGGGCTGGCATCATTGTCGCGTCGCCAGGCACGCTTGTCACGCTCGGTGACCTACGTACCCCACCGGTTTTGGTTGCCCTGGTTGGCCTAGTAGTGACTGCCGTCTTGTGGATTCGAGGTTTCCGCGTTGCTATATTAGCGGGCATCCTGTCTGCGACAACCGTGGCCTGGTTAAGCGATTTGATCCAGTTTGAGGGGGTGGCTGGATTACCGCCGTCGTTGTGGCCCACCTTTGGACGATTGGACATCGGTGGGGCGCTCAGGCCGGAGATGGTACCCGTTGTTTTCGCGTTTTTCTTTCTGGCCCTGTTCGATTCAATCGGTACCTTGGTCGGGGTGGGGGAACAGGCCGGCCTGATGCGTAACGGTACGCTGCCTAGGGCTCGTGGGGCTCTGTTGGCCGATGCCATCGGGACCGTGGTTGGGGCTGGGCTCGGTACGTCGACTGTGACTGCGTACGTCGAGAGTGCAACCGGTGTAGCCGTCGGGGGGCGGACGGGCCTCACAGCGGTGGTGGTAGCTGCACTATTTCTGTTGTCGTTGTTTTTTTCGCCGCTGGTCAGCATGGTCGGTGGTGGGATCGAAACGCCAAGCGGCGTCATTTTGTATCCGGTGGTGGCACCAGCACTCGTTCTAGTCGGTGTCATGATGGTCCGCGGAGTCCGTCGGATTAACTGGGACGACCCGACCGAGGCACTACCTGCGTTTCTTACGTTTGTCGTGATGCCGCTCGCCTTGAGCATCACCGACGGGATCGCGTTCGGTTTCATTGCTTACGCCCTGCTGAAGGTGGCCAGTGGTCGGGCACGAGAAGCCCACTGGCTCGTGTATCTCTTCGCGGGACTGTTTCTGGTGAGGTACGCGTTTCTTGCGTAGTCCTGGAGCGTCAGCTCCGACCTCTCCAAACGTGAGCGACGGTATACGCAGCAATGCAGCATGAAGGGTGTGTATTCATGAGTGAGAATCCGAAGGGGTATGAAAATCCTGAGCTGCTCATAAGTACGTCCACGTTAAGCACGCGGCTCGGCGGGACAGAGCAGCCCACATTGATCGACCTTCGGCCTGCCGAGCAGTTCGCGGAGGGACATATCCCTGGGGCGGTGCACCTAGACCTGTTCGGCCTGAGTCTGATCGATACTGACCAGGCCCCGCTTCAAGCGTTTCTCTGGATGATCGGACACTTGTTGACCTCCCGTGGAGTAGATCGTTCCCGTACTGTGGTGGTGTACGACTCTCAGTCGGGTATTCGTGCCGCTCGGGCCTTCTGGTTTCTTGAGTACTTCGGGCATCCGGATACGAAACTGCTCGACGGTGGATTCGGCGCCTGGCAACGTGAGAAACGTGGCGTTGGACGTGAGGCTACTGTCCCCAGCAGTAGCGATTGGATCGTCGGGAGTGCAGATGAGCGACTGGCCACCTGGCGACGTCTACGAGATCGCTTGGGGGAGGCAGACGTCGCGGTGTTGGACACCCGAACGGACGGCGAGTATTACGGTGAGAACGTGCGTGCGAAACGCGGTGGTGCGGTCCCCAATGCTGTACACATCGAATGGACGCACAACCTCTCTTGTGACGGTGCCTTCAAACCTGCTGCCGAGCTGCGCAGGCTGTACGAAGACGCTGGTGTCACACCGGATAAAGAGGTGATCAGCTATTGTCAGGGTGGCTACCGCGCCGCTCATACCTACTTGGCATTGCGGTTACTCGGATATCCCCGTGTACGGAACTACATCGGTTCTTGGAAAGAATGGGGCGACCGCGAGGACCTGCCGATAGAGAGGCCGGTTGGGTCATAGGCCGTGCGCCAGAACCTCATTTTTCGCGGATACGCAACTGTTCTGTCACGTGAACCCGAACGGGATGAACAACCGCGTCAGG
>DQEK01000042.1 GCA_003533545.1 Acidobacteriota bacterium
GCGAAAGAAGCCGGTGACAAGGCAGCCGAGTACGCTTACATTGGTCGGCGTCTGAAGAAACGTACTTTTCGGCGGCTCTGGATTACGCGGATCAATGCCGGGGCCCGGCAGCACGGCCTAACCTACAGCCAGTTCATACGCGGGCTGTCGGACGCCGGTATCTCGGTCGACCGGAAAAACCTCGCCGACCTCGCAGCCACCGAACCCGGTGCATTTGCGCATCTGGCCGCCCAGGCTAGGGACGCCCAAGCCGGGACCTAGGCTTCCTCCGTCTCCCGCGACACCGCAGGGATCTTGAGGTGTCGCGGACCGGACGCTCACGGTCTCGTCAGTCACCCTGCCACGCGAAATCATGACCCCTCAGACCGATATCGACACCACTCGCAAGGCCTTCCAGGCCGACCTCGCCGTGGTGGAAACCGAGGAAGGACTGCAAACCGTCCGCGACCGGTATCTGAGCCGGAAGCGAGGGGCCATCGCAGCGCTGATGAAGTCTATGGCCGACGCCGACCCGGTCGACCGGCCGGCACTCGGCAAGGAGGCTAACGCACTTAAGCAAGAAATCGAGCAGGCCATCACGGAAAAGCGCGAAGCGATCACCGCATCGACACACCCAATCGGCGGGATCGACGTTACCCTACCCGGTCGTGAGCTGTCGTTCGGTCGCAGACATCCGCTTACCCTGATTCGCGAGCAAGTCGTGTCGCTCTTTGAGGCAATGGGATTTGAAATTCTCCAAGGTCCGCAGGGTGAAGACGACTACCACAACTTCGAAGCGCTCAATATGCCGGTAGATCATCCGGCGCGTGACATGCAGGACACCTTCTACCTTGAAGGGTCGATGCCTGCCAGTGACCCCTCGGAACCACCCGCGACCCTGCTCCGCACGCACACCTCTGGAATGCAAATCCGGTACATGGAGTCGCACGAACCACCAGTCCGCATCATCGCCCCTGGACTCGTCTATCGGCGTGACACTCCGGACCTCACACATTCACCGATGTTCATGCAGGTGGAGGGGTTGCTCGTCGGTGAGGGGATCACGATGGCTGACTTGAAAGGCACTCTCGTCAGCTTTCTGCGGGCATTCTTCGACGCTGACACCCGCGTGGAATTCCGTCCCAGTTTCTTCCCATACACCGAACCGAGCGCCGAGGTCTTTATTAGCTGCGTGTTTTGCGACGGTCACGGCTGTGCGGTGTGCAAGGAGACCGGTTGGTTGGAGATCCTAGGTTGCGGCATGGTACACCCTGCCGTATTCGAAGCAGTCGGTTATGACCCCGAGCGCTACACCGGATGGGCCTTCGGTTTGGGAATCGACCGGGTGGCACTGCTCAAGTACCGAGTGGAAGACATTCGTCTTTTCTATTCCAACGATTTGCGTCTGCTGGAGCAGTTTCCGCAGTGAGGATCCTCGTTTCCTGGTTGAAGGAATTCGTTGCCATACCGCACGGTCCAGGCGGTCCCGTCAGTATCGGCGCCTTGGCGGAGGCCCTGACCATGCGTGGGTTTGAGGTCGGCGCGATCGAACCCTGGCCAGCAACCAAGGACGGGACTGAAGACGCGGTGCTTGACCTCGAGATCACCACCAACCGTCCTGACTGCCTATCGGTCCTTGGGATCGCGCGCGAAGTCGGCACTGTGTACAACACTGAGATCTCGATGCCAGAACTGGCATCTTCTGACGACTTTCATGGCGAAGCGCCGCTCTCGATCACGATCGACGATCCGGACTGGTGTCCCAGGTATGTCGGAGCACTGGCCGACGTCGAGGTCGGCACGTCTCCGCAATGGCTGAAAACCCGGCTGGAGGCGGCCGACGTTCGTCCGGTCAATAACGTGGTCGACGTGACGAACTACGTCATGCTTGAAATTGGCCACCCGATGCACGCGTTCGACCATGCCCGGCTGGCGGGTCCAGAAATCCGTGTCCGCCGCGCCGCGCACGGAGAGCGAATTCGCACACTGGACGGGGTGGAACGAACGCTAACGCCGGAGACGCTAACGATTGCGGACGCCGAGCGACCGCAGGCAGTTGCCGGAGTTATGGGTAGTGCGACCTCGGAGATTAACGACGGGACCCGGACGGTCGTGCTCGAAGCGGCGTACTTCAATCCGATCTCAGTCCGGCGCACGAGCAAGCGACTCTCGTTGACGACCGACGCGTCTTATCGATTCGAGCGGGGGACCGATGTGTCGGCACCGGTGACAGCTATCGCTCGCGCCCTGCAGTTGCTAACCGCGATCGGTGCGGGGCAGACCCGAGGACCCGTAGTCGACTGTTACCCGGCGCCTCCCGATCCCATCGTCGTGCAACTTCGACACCGGCGGATCGGCAAGCTGCTCGGACAGAACATCGAGGCCTCGTTCGTCCGCCCAACGTTAGCCCGGCTCGGATTCACTACCGAACCGGAGGCCAGTACGACAGACCCCGTCTGGCGCGTGACTGTTCCCTCATTCCGAGTCGACGTCCACCGCGAAGAAGACCTCATCGAAGAATTGGCCCGACATCACGGTTACGACAGCTTGCCGGCCACCTTTCCGGAACTGACCAGACCGGCCCCCGCCCCCGGAACCTGGCGCGCTCGGGACGCAGCCGTTCGGCAACTGCTGACCGGCTGTGGCTTCTTCGAGGCCATCACTCATGGGTTCATCGAAATCGACGCTGCGCTCGCCTTCCATGCGGACCAGACGGATATCGTGGCGCTCAGCAATCCACTGTCGGAAAAAGGGGCGGTGCTGCGCCCCTCGTTACTCCCAGGATTGTTCGACTCTCTGGTTCACAACCGCCGCAGAGAACGCCAAGACATCCGGCTCTTTGAGATCGGCAGCCGGTTCAGGCAACGAGACGGCGAGAGCCCCGCGCTGGCACTGGTCATGACCGGAGCCGCCGTTCCACCGCACTGGAGCGAGAACAACCGCAGAACCGACTTCTTTGACGTGACCGGCGTCATCACACGACTGTGCGCAGGCTTCGGAGGCACCGCCACGTTCTCCTCCGACACCGCCGACGCTTTGGTACCTGGGCGCACGGCACGGATTGGAATGATGTTGGGCTCAAAGACTCATGCCCTTGGACTGGTTGGCCAACTCGACCCAACGCTGGCGACCCGACGGGGATTGCCGGGCGGGGACGACGTCTACGTCGCCGAAATAGACCTCCGAACGCTGTCGTTGGAAGTCCACAAAGGATTCCGTGCCGCCCCAATTCCACGACACCCCTCGGTCACGCGGGACCTTTCGATCGAGATCGACGATGCCTTGCCCGCCGCACAGGTTCGTGACACCATTCGCCAGGCAGCCGGGCAAAGTCTGATCAGCATCAGGGAAGTCGCACGATACCAGGGTGCGGGCGTCTCCGCCGGTGCGGTGAGTCTGTCCGTGCGACTCACATTCCGAGCGACGGAGCATACCCTCACGGATGTGGAAGTTCGAACTTCGACTGACCGGGTCGTGTCCGCGCTTGAACGCGCCTATCACGCAAAACTGAGATAACCGGAGAATTCACCGCATGGTCAAGCCGGCATCATCCCCAAGCCTTGAGTCCATCGACAGACTGTCCAAGAAGGTCCAGTCGTTGATTGATGTCCTGGAGCATACCCGCGCCGAGCTAACACGTGCCAGCGAGGACAACGCACGCCTTTCGCAGGACCTAGACGTCCTACAGTCCCGTCTGACA
>DQEK01000192.1:0-1767 GCA_003533545.1 Acidobacteriota bacterium
ACAGCAGGCGATGGAAATTCTGAGCGAGTTCCGCATTGGGGGTCTCTACGTGCCCTCGCTTCCTTATCCACACGGCCACGAATATCGCAATGTCATCGGCTGCCTAGGTGGAGTGAATATCTACCATCCGCCTGTTGCAGATTCCACTACGGGAATGATGTACGCGTCGCATAATCGAAGTTGCAGTGCGCCTTCGTTCCTCGTGCCGACGCATGGGGTAGACGAGGAGCGTGGATTGCCTGGGCAATCTCCGGAAGCGTGGAGGGGACGTGAGCGGCACACGGCCACCACGGGAACGACGGTGGCAGCGTGGGCTCCCGGAGGACCCCGTGAGTTCCTGCCGATGATTGACGGGCTCCCGGTTTATAAGCCGCGCTATCAGGCGCTTGCGGCCTACGACATGAACACTGGCGAAAAGCTTTGGGACATTCCGGTCGGCCCGACGCCTGAGCGACTGACGAACAACCCGCTTTTGTCTGGTGTCGACCTTTCGAACACGGGAGGTACTGGGTATTCCATCCAAATGGTGATCGGTGACCTCTTGGTCCAAACGACGGAGGACCTGCGCGGGTCGACTGAGATGAACGCGAATGGTCGACCACTATTGCATGCCCGGAACAAACACACCGGGCAGCTGCTTGCGAGTCTTGAAATTCCGATTCCTGGTCAATATGGGATGATGTCCTACATGCACCAAGATAAGCAGTACATCCTGATGCAGGCGGGGAGTTGGCGACAGGGAGAACCGAGTTCTTTGGTGGCACTGGCGCTACCGTAAGCACCCGCACGGAACCGTCGCCGGGTTGGCGACAGACTGTTCGCTTGTTGGAAACATCGAAATCGACGGCGGAGGAATGTGATGGCCGGTCGCCACGCGATTCTCGTCTCAACGCTTGCGCTTATTTGGGCTGGCTGTGGTGGTGGGGCAGCTTCCAGTCCAACGCCCACCACGCCAAGTTCCACGTCCTCTTCCACCACCGCATGGCGCGGCATAGTCATTGCGGACGAGTACCGGTGCTCTCCATACACTCCGGAGGATTACAGCTATTCGCAATCGGTGGAAGATGACATCATCGCTCGACTAGGTGGCATTTACAGCCCCTACACGGCGGAATGCTTTGGGAGTAAGACCCTAACCGATATTGAGCATATGGTGGCGCGTTCAGAAGCTCACGACAGTGGACTCTGCGCAGCCGACGATGGAACCCGGAGCAGTTTTGGCAGCGACCTCGACAACTTGACGCTGGCAAGTCCGTCCGTGAACCGTTACCAAAAGGGCGCCAAGGATGCGACCGATTGGCTTCCTCCCAATAACCGGTGCTGGTTTGCCGCGACGATCGTCAAGGTGCGACTCAAATACGGCTTGACCATCGATAGCCTCGAAGCCGCCGCGCTTGAAGAGGTGCTGACCAGCTGCACTTCTCTGGAGCTTGAGCGGCCTGTGTGCGCTAGCGGCACTTAGCCTGCTCACTTTTCGTGCTTGTATACCTGCCCTGCCTTCATCACGAAGTCCACATTGAGAAGCTCGGAAATGTTCTCGAGCGGGCTCGCGGATACCGCGATGACGTCTGCGAGTTTCCCTGGTTCCAGGGTGCCGAGATGATCACTCTGGCCCAGTAACGCTGACGCGTTCACCGTGGCCGTCACGATCGCCTCCATTTCGGACAGCCCAATATCGACATACCATTCAAGCTCGCGGGCGTTCCGGCCGTGCGGAACGACACCGGCGTCGCTTCCTGACGCAATCTTCACGCCCGCGGCGAATGC
>DQEK01000192.1:2153-4169 GCA_003533545.1 Acidobacteriota bacterium
GCGGGGTCACGCCTGTCAAGCCCGTTCCGAATCATGTCCTTCACCATAAGTGTCGGCACCACGTATCCGCCCGATTCGAGTAAGAGCTGGTAAGAGGTGTCGTTAAGCCAGGAGGCGTGTTCAATCGAATCCACCCCGGCCTGAAGTGCCAGATTGATACCCGCGGTTGTGTGCGCATGGGCTGCTACTTTTAATTCCCTGGTCTTGGCTGTGTTCACGACCGCCTGCAGTTCATCGAGCAGGAAAACCGCTGGAGCCAGTTCATGCGCGCAAGGCTGCGACCCACTACAGGTGGCGTAGACCTTGATGAAGTCGGCTCCCATCGCAATTTGACGACGGACGGCTTGCCGGCACGAGTCCGCGCTGTAACAAGCACCGGAACTGCCATCAGTGCCAATCCTGATGGTGTGCCCGGCCACGTAGAGACGCGGCCCTACGAGGTCGCCAGCTTCGATGCCGTCTCGGAGCGCAAAAATTGACCATCCGGACGACCCGGGATTTCGCACCGTTGTGTATCCGGCATGCAAGGTCTTACGAGCGTTCCGAATTCCGAGGGTCATGCTATAGACGTCCCGTCCCGCCCCTGCTCCAGGCAGCGAGGTGCCCCGCTCAGAAGTCAGGTGAACGTGCATGTCGATCAGGCCGGGAAGGACAAAGGCTTCCCGTAGGTCGATGGTTTCTGCATTGTCGAGTGCGAGTGACTCAGGGGTCACAAACCCGGATACGATGCGGTCGATCCGGTCATTGTGAATGATGAGGGTTTGATTCCTCGCAGGAGGCTGTCCGGGAGAGGACAGTAGGGTGCCGGCGTGGATGACGTGCCAGCGACCGGAAACCTCCTGTCCCCATGAGGCGCTTGCGACCAGGAGGCTGACTAAGCCGAATACCACCAAACTGTGACGTTTCATTGTGCTTTCCCCCAGCGCTAGAATTGATAGTTCTGGCCACAAAATGGCCACAACGGGTTCCGCCTAATTCGCATGCTTACCTCAGTACAACACGACGCGTTCGTTAGGCAAGGATTCGTTTATCTTCCCTTCCGTTGAATCTGCTCTGGGCCAGCGGTAGGATCAGTCGCTATGAAAGCGGACCAACCCAGCGCCACGGCGATTTTTGTTGCCAATGGAGTGTGGTGGGTGAGTAACCACCCAACACTCAAGGTGGAAGTGCCTGCGCTGTTGGGAGAGTTGAACCTCCAAATGGTCGAGCATGTGAATAGAGGCGTCGACTACAGACTGGGCAGGACGCTGCTCCAGGTCAAAGTTGGTCTGATGCAAGCCGTGGTGATGCGAGGTTTTTATCTGCACTTTGTTCTCAGAAAACGCAGCATAGAAAACTATGTGCGACAAGCAGTGCAACAGCATGCTCGTCAGCTCATCGTGATTGGGGCTGGGTTTGACACGCTCAGCTTGCGAATGGCGCGGGAACATCCCGAGCTACGCATTATTGAAATCGATCACCCCGCCACTCAAGCCTGGAAGCGAAACGCCTTGGAGAAGGTAATCGCCGGGCATAGCAACGTGCACTTGCTCCCACTGGACCTCACGCAACAGACTCTGCAGCAGCTGCTCCTGAGTAATGAGCACTATCAGCCTGGCGTGAACACCGTCTTTGTCGCTGAGGGCCTCACGATGTATCTCAGCAGTAAGGAAGTGCGGGAAATCCTCAGCTTCATCAAAGAGGCCAGTGCGCCGGGGTCGCGGTTTGTTTTCACTTATATGGAAGAACGCCGCCGCGATGATTTTCAATTCAAGTTCGCGTCGCGGTTGGTCGATTTCTGGCTGGCCATGAAAGGTGAGCAGTTCACCTGGGGGCTTGGAGACGGGCAACTCGAACCGTTTCTCAAGCAATCAGACTTCCAGCTCTTGCACTGCGCCACGCACCACGAATTGCGAGAGGAGTTGCTTTCAACCGCTAATCGACAGGCCAGTTTGGCTGTGGGGGAAAACATCGTCGTGGCTCAGTGGAACCAGTGAGTCCGGCGGTGCCGTATCGGATTTGAACCCCCGTCAGGGC
>DQEK01000030.1 GCA_003533545.1 Acidobacteriota bacterium
CTGTCCGGCTGGAACAACTCGAGTTGAGGTATTACGTCGCGAATTACGGCCATTGTTATCGCCTCCCCTTACTCACACGTGAGCCGTCAGCCGATCATGGCCCGTCGGAGCCTGCTCGAGCTTGGTCAGAATCATGTCTCGTGTCACTGGCGTACGGTGGAAATTGCCGTTGCCTTCATCCACCGACCCCAGTGCGTCGGCAATCGCGCTCGCCACGGCACCCGAACCGGCGCCCTGTGCCGCCTCACCGATCCCCTTCGCGCCGAGCGGGTTGAAGGGATCCGGCAGATCCGCATTCCCCCACTTCATCGGCTGCTCGTGCGGCACATCCAGCATGCCGGGCGGGCGGTTATTGTAGAACCGCTTCGCTACCAGCAGCCCCCAGCGCCGGTCGTAGACCCACTTTGAACTCAGTGCCACCGAGAAGCCCTGAATCGCACCACCGAAGATCTGGCCTTCGTAGGTCTTGGGATGAATGATTGTCCCGGCGTCCGTACCGGCCGCATAATCGACGACCTTGATGTCACCGGTCTCGACGTCGACCTCGACCTCGGCAAATCCGGCCGCGAACGACATCCGGCGTCCACCCTCCTCGAAGTTGTCCTTGGCGACACCCATCAGCCCCTGACCCGCCAACGCCGTCGCCGACGCCGTGGTCATGCCGTTAATGTCCTCGGGTAACTCGTGGCCGTCGTAGGTGCCACCTAGGTCGATGGCCCGCTGCGCCACTCTGGCGAAGCTAAGCCCCCGTGAACGATCGCCGCGACGGTAGACGCGCTCGCCGCCGATCTCGTAATCATTCGCCGAACCACCGAGGTCCTGAGCCGCGACCTCCTTCATCTTCTGAGTCGCATCCGCAACCGCCGCCCAGTTCGCTCGGGTGTGCGCGTGGGTCGTGGAACTGCCGCCCTGCGAAGCACTCCAAGGCAGGTTCAGCGCGCTGTTGCCCCAGGCCACCTCGCACTTATCCCACGGCATATCCATGCCTTCGGCCGCCGCACGCATCGTGTCAAACGTCGACCCAGTACCGAGATTGCCGACACCAGACTGGATATACATCCGGCCGTCCGGCTTGATGACGAACAACCCGTCGACGCCAGAGGCACCGGCCGAGTAGGCACTCAGGCTCATGCCAATGCCCGTCACCTTTGAGCCGTTGCGCTGACCACTGCGCTGCTTGCGCTCTTCCCAATTGAAGAGCTCAGCGCCCTTGGCAATCGCCTCCTTGGCGAATGCGCTGGACACGTTACCCTGCTCACCGGTCCGCCCTGGAGGGCCAAACGTCGCTTGGCCTTCAGGCGCGTTCAGCAGGTGCACCTCAACCTGGTCAAGGCCAAGCTGTTTCGCCGCCTGCTGGATAATCGGCTCAAGCATGGTCATCGACTGCACGCCGCCCGGCGCACGTTGCGGCCCGCGCGGTGGCGTGTTCGTATACACGTTCGTGCCGCGCATGCGTACTGCCGTCGGCTGGTAGCAGAGTGACCCAATGCCCGCGACATTCATCATGTCACCGGACCCACCGTAGGGACCCTGGTCGCCGACACCGTGCACCTCCAACGCGGTGATCTTGCCATCCCGCCGCATACCGAGTTTGATACGCGCCTGCACGCCCGGACGGGCGCGGCCGATGGCGTTTTCTTCGCGACGGGAGATCCGCATCATGACTGGCTTGCCAATTTTTTTCGACAACATGATGGGAATTTGCGCCTGGACATAGCCGCTGATCTTCCCGCCGAACCCGCCGCCGGTAAACTCGTTGATGAGCACGACGTCAGACGGCTCGATGCCAGCATACCGCGCCATTGGACCCACGGCACGAGCCGTGCTCTGCACCGAGGGATAGACGTAAAGCTTGCCGCCTTCCCAGTAGGCCAGTGTCGTCCGACTCTCCAACGGCTGATGCGACGTCGATTGGTTGTATGAGTGCTCCTCGACGATCACGTCGGCCTCAGCGAAACCCGCTTCAAGGTCGCCGTAGGCCCACTCACTGGCCGCTTCGGCTTCCATCGGGATCTCTCCGGCGGCCAGGCCGGCCATGTCAGATTCAGTCCACTTGACCTCGCCGAGCTCGCGTCCGAGCCTCGTGTTACCGTCCAGACGCCCATTCGGACCGCCCGGCTTGAGGCTATCCAGCGGATCAAGCACGAACGGCAGCGGCTCAAGCTCCATCTCGATCAACTCGATGGCGTCCGACGCCACCTGCTCGCTGACCGCTGCAACGGCAAGAATGGGTTCGCCCTCGTAATGGGGCTCGTTGGTCAATGCTGCTTCGTTCGGCGCCGAAACTTCCGGCAGCTCGTCGGCCGTTAAGATACCTTCGACCCCGGGGAGCGCCTCCGCGGCACTGGTGTCAATCGACACCACCCGTGCATGGGGCATCGGGCTGACCAAGAGCTTCGCGAAGACCATGCCTTCAGCGCGATGATCCTCCGCATACTTTGAGCGACCCGTGACCTTCGCGTAGAGGTCCGGAGTTTGATAGTTCTTTCCGAGCAGTTTGTAGTCAGCCACGTCAGGCCTCCCGTGTGATAGCCGCCGCCCGTTCGACGGACGTCAGGATCTTGTCGTAGTCGGCACACCGACACAGGTTGCCCGAGAGCCACTCGGCCGCTTCCTTCCGAGTCGGGCTCTGGTTCTCGTTCAGCAACGCCACCGTGTTCATGATGAACCCGGACATGCAGAACGCGCACTGGAAACCCTGCTCTTCCAGGACCGCCTGTTGCATCGGATGCAACGAACCGTCCTCACCCTCAAGCCCCTCGATTGTCGTGACCTCACGGCCACGCACAGTGTGGGTCAGCGTTGAACAAGCGTAATGGGGTGTGCCATCCACGAGTACCGTGCAGGCCCCGCACTCCGCTCGGTCACAGCCGATCTTCGTGCCGGTTAACCCCATGGTGTAGCGCAGGGTCGTCGACAGAGTCTCCATCGGAGGCACCTGGACCCTTCGGCTGCGACCATTGACGTTCACCGTGATCAGGCGCTCGACAGCGCCCGCCGCGGGTGTCTGCGCGAGCAACGCCCCACCATTTGCACGGAACAGGTAATTGGACGAGGACACTGCCGCACTCGCAGCGATAGCCCCCTTGATGAAACCACGCCGGGAAACACCCTGCTGGGCCGTCTCCTCAGTCAACTCGATGATCTCCTGACTCATGGACGATCACCTCCCTCGTTCTGCCGAAGTCCTCAAAGGTCGGACCATTTCTAGCCCGTCCACTACGCCCGAATAAGGGACGATACCACGCAACCGACCCATTTGATCACATGAATTTTCATGAATTTTCATGAATGTTCTGATGGCCAGCAGCACCGCAGCACGCGCGAGCGGAAATAATCGCCGCAGTCGGCAAGACGGCCGCCATGGGGCCCGTTCCTCGGCCCAGCGACACGCGCCCTGGAGCTCGACGCGTCTACACTAGTATCCCATCGGCCTGTCCAACAAACTCACGTGGAATCGCGCGAACGTGGGAAACTCCAGACCTTACGGTACGCCGTTTGGATCACGGCCAGGCCGTTCAACGTCTCATGACAGTGCGAGAAGCCTTCCCCTCCGCGATCCGGTTCCCCGCCACCAACGCGGGACGTGCGCAGCTCGCCGTCGCGCTGCTGGTCATCTACGTCTGCCTGTTTAACGGACTGAACGCCTTCGGGCTGGTCGGGCCAGACGAGCCACGCTACGCCAGTATCGCACGCGACATGGCGGCAGACGGCGACTGGATCACGCCACGACTACATGGCGAACCGTGGCTCGAAAAACCGATCCTCTACTACTGGGTCGCGGCTGTTGGTTACCAGCTGTTTGGCGACGGAGAAACAGCCGCCAGGTTCCCGTCGGTTACAGGAGCCGTTGCTACGCTCCTAGCCCTCGGCTGGCTCGCCTTTCGGTTCCACGGTCCGAACACCGCGGCGTTATTCGTGCTGGCCTTCCCATCCAGCATAGCAGTCCTGGTATTTGCCCGCGCCGCCACGACCGACATGCTGTTCGCGTCGACGTTGGCGCTGGCGATGGCCGCGGCAACGCCACTCCTTGTGATCGAACAGCCACGCCGAAAGTTCATGTGCCAAATGGCCTTCGGGACAGCCCTCGGCTTGTCGGTGCTTGCGAAGGGTCCGGTCGGCGTATTACTCGCGGCCGGCGGAAGCGTGATGGGTGCCCTGCTCTCTGCCCAATTCCCACGCATTTGGCGACTGGCGAGCCCCTGGTCGCTCGCCAGCTTCGGGGTTGTGGCTATCCCCTGGTACTTGCTATGCGCCGCCGAGAACCCAGAGTTTCTTGAGTTCTTCCTGATTTCCCACAATGTGGAACGCTTCCTAACGCCGGTCTTTCGACATCAACAACCCTTCTGGTTCTTTGGACCTGTTCTGCTGTTGGGCCTGGCTCCCTGGACCGCAACCATTGTCGCAACGCTGCACGACGTGACGACGAGATCGTCAGGACGAAATTGGCGCGGGTCACCCTCAATGTTCCTTACGGGGTGGGTGCTTTTCCCAGTGATTTTCTTCAGCCTCTCGCAATCAAAACTGCCGGGGTACGTGTTGCCCAGCGTTCCGGCTGCCGTCCTACTGCTCGCGCATGTACTGGCCTCGGGCATTGGCAACCAAACACGGGCACGGGTCCTCGGCCTCGGCGCCGCAGCCTCTATGGGGGCTATTGCCGTAACCTTCCTGATTGCGCCGGGAGTTGACAGCGCCGGTGTGGAACCAGGGGCGGTCCGCCCGCTCGCCCTTCTGCTTGGAACAGCCGCGCTCGCGGCCAGCTACCTCGGATATCGACGCCAGCTACGCGCTACGGTCACCGTGTCAGCATTGGGCATCGCTTTGGCACTGTGGCAACTGAACACGGCGCTAATGCCACGACTCGATCCCCTCATCAGCAGCCGGGTGCTGGCACGAGAGGCAACGGCGCTCACCGCTGGGCATCAGTTGCGGAGTTTCGACCTGCACCGTACGTGGCATTACGGACTTGAGTATTACCTCCAGCGTCCCGTCGCCGAGTGGACGACCGACGTCCCTCAGGGCACCGTGGTCGTGACTAATCTGCGCGGCATGCGGTCGATGCAGCTGGAAGGCGCCAGCGTCCTCCTGCTGCAAGACGTCTCAGCCGAGGCACTCATCGTGCGCATCGATCCAGAGGGGGAACGCTTGACGCACCGCTAGACCCCACAGCGACCACCACGCAAACGAGTGCCGCTAGATCGCAGCACTAGCGCGGAGTCGTCACAGCGCCACCAAAAAACTTTCCGTCGACACACTGATCAGAGCGACAGTTGTTTTGGAATGGCGAACCAAGACCGACCAGAAGGTCGGCCGTCTCGGGCTTCGGGATGAAGAAACGCGACGGACCGAACGCCATGTCGGCTGGCGAATCTCCGGCCCCGCTGACCGCCGCGACGTCTGCACCGCGCGCCACGAGAAACTCCACCATCTCGTCGTTTCCGAGCGCTGCCGCGCCGTGGAGTGCGGTATAGCCCCTGGCATCCACCGCGTTGACGTCGGCTCCGAGCTCGGCCAAGAAGTGAACGGCCCTCATCCAGGAATCGGGGGCATTCTGGCTGAAGTTCCCTCTCCAACCGATCCCAGCGGCGACCATCAACGGCGTAGTCCCGGCGAACGTCGATAAATTGGGGTCAGCGCCAGCGGCTAGGAGCAGCCGCATCGACTCGACGTCACTGGCTTGTGCCGCACGCCAGAACGGGGTCGCCCCGGCCGGATCGATCCACAGTCGGTTGTGGGAGGTCGGACTGAACCAAAGACCACGGACAATGCGCGCGTCGGGACTTGCACCAGCGTCCAGCAGTGCCGCGAGTAGGCCCAGCGCGTCAACTTCCTCCTGGTCGGTTCTGGGGTTTGGCGCCCAAGACACCGGGGCGAAACGCATATTGATGGTGGCGTAGAGCGATGTTAACCCGTCGATGTTCGCCACATTCGGATCGGCGCCAGAATCAAGGAAATATTTCGCGACGGTGTAGTGACCGTTGGCAATCGCGATCACCATCGGACTCGAACCCTCGCCACCCGCCACCTGGTCGACGTTGGCGCCGCCTTCAACCAGTGCGCGGACAGCGTCAAGGTGCCCGTCGCGGGCAGCGAAGAGCAACGCCGTCATACCGCCCATCACCGAATTGGCGCCTGGCGCCCGCGAACGACCCGCGGGTCTCGGATTGCCGTCATCGTCAAACCGCGGCTCGACCATCGACACGATCCACGAGGACAGGCCAGCGTGAGCGCCGCGTTCGACCAGCAGTGCGACGACCTCCGCGCGATTTTCCCAAGCGGCAAACATCAACGCGGTCTGGCCATTAGCCGTTTCACGCGCGTTAACGAACGCCCCCTGATCGAGCAAGCGACCGACCGCATCCATGCTGCCGGACGTAGCTGCGGCCATCAATGGCGTTGCCCCGGTGGTAGTCGCCGAGTTCACATTCGCGCCGGCATCCACCAGTAGATCGATCATCGCGGCGCTCCCGTTGGTAGCCGCCATCGACAACGGTCGGATAGCACCAATGCGCGTCTCAGCCTCGACGTTCGCCTTCGCGTTGATCAACACCTGTGCCACGTCAGCGTCGTCCTGAAACGCCGCCCAGTGCAATGCCGTCATTCCATCACCCTGGGGAACGTTTACGTCGGCACCAGCAGCAATCAGAGACCGCACCGCCGCCACCTCTCCGTTCATGACAGCGTCAGCCACGGGTGCGTCCGCTCCGAACGCCACCGGCGTCACGAGGCCGAAAGCTACGACGGCCGTTCCGGCGACGGTCAGGAGAGGGTGATTTCGACCCATCTAGATCGCGACCTCACCGTTGCTATCCCCAACGCGGTCGATGTCCACACCGAGCTTATGCAGCATGGTCAGCAGCAGGTTCGCCATAGGCGTGCCATCGTCACACAACACGTGCAGGTTGCCGCTCAATTGTCCATTGGCGTGTCCGGCGAGGAACAAGGGCACACGCAGGTGGTTGTGTACGCTCCCATCACCCATAGGACTGCCATACAACACCATCGAGTGATCGAGCAAATTGCCGTCACCATCCGGTGTGTTCTTTAACCGATCAATGAAGTAGCTGACTTGGTCCACATGAAATTCGTTCAGGGTAGCGAACTCAGCCAGCTTTTCGGACCGGTTGCCGTGATGAGACAGTGAGTGGAACGGGGTATCGACCCCACTGTCCGCGTACACCCGCGAACTGACATCCCGGCCCATCTTGAAGGCCGACACGCGTGTCACATCGGTACTGAAAGCCAACACCTGCAGGTCAAACATCAGTCGAACGTGGTCGACCCAGGCATCCGGCACACCAACCGGCGCCTCCGGCAAGTCGATGCCACGTCGCGTCGCGTTCTGACGCTCCACCAGCTGAATCCGTCGTTCGATCTCCCGTACGTCCTGAAGGTAGTCGTCCAGCCGGGCGCGGTCGACCGAACCGAGGTCGCGCTGGAGGTCGGAGACCTTACCCAAAATTGCATCAAGGATACTCGCGTTGGCACGCCGACGACCGGCTCGTTGTTCAGGCGTCGCACCGTCACCGAACAGGCGCTCGAAAACCACGCGTGGGTCGCGCTCCATCGGCAGCGGAGTTGTCGGCGACGACCATGAAATCGTGTTCGCATACACGCAGCTATACCCGTAACCGCAAGCACCCGTGAGCGACCCAACGTCTTCAACGCACAGTTGAATCGAGGGCAACGGCGTGTCCTGCCCAAACGCATTGGCGTATATCTGGTCGACCGAGGTGCCGTTGTAAATGTCCGCACCTTCGGTCATTTTCGCGTGCGCCGACGTCAGGAACGCCGCCGACGAACGGGTGTGGTCCGCGCCAGCTTCCGCCTCCGTCACTGCCGTGGCCGGGGCAATATCCGCGTGACTAACAATGGTGACGTAGTCACGATACGGCTCAAGCCCTCGCAGAATCGGGGTGGTCTCGAAGTTCCGACCGACCGTCTTGGGCGACCAGTAGTGCAGCCTGGTCCCTTCCGCGGTACTACCGGCAGAGCCATGGACCATCTCAAGCGCCGCAAACCGGGTGCCAGGCTGGGCCGCTGACTGCCGAATCGGTGTCTGCGCCGGCATCATGGCTTCAAGCCACGGCAAGGCCAACGTAACCCCAACGCCACGCAGTGCGGTTCGTCTTGAGATGTGTTTTCTGGTGATATACATTGCGCTCTCCCCGTCACTCAACTCCGACGCCCTCACCGACCGGACAGCGTTGCCACCCAGTGCCCATTTTGGGGCGGTCGCTACTGCCCGACCTCCCGCCTGTTCGTCGTAACACCAGGCGCGGTGTCCGCTCGCCGGTACTGAAACGGCGTACTCGTCACGATTCCCATGACGTACGCCGAAAACCGGTGGTCCTGTTCCGCGGCCCCTCGGACAACCGTGCGCACTGCCGGCATATCATTCGGCTGGAACACTCGGCCCGTCGCATACATCAACAAGTTTCTCGCAAAGTTCGACAAAAATAGGTCTTCGTTGTCCAACAGGAATCGCCGCAGACTGACCGGACCCTCGACCCGCGTACCCTCATAGAGGACGCCGGTCGGGTCAACAACGAAACCGCTGTCTTGCGTCCGCCACGCACCGACTGCATCAAAATTCTCCAGCGCGAACCCCACCGGGTCAATGACATTGTGGCACGATGCGCAGAATGGGTTCTCCCGATGCTCCACCACCCGCTCTCGTACCGAGAGGTGCTGCCCTCCGCTCTCGTTTTCCTCTAGCGGTGGTACGTTCGCCGGCGGGCGTGGCGGCGGCGTCCCGAGCAGGACTTCGAGCACCCAGGCGCCGCGGATCACCGGTGACGTACGATTCGACACCGAAGTCAGTGTTAGCACGCTCGCATGACCCAGCAGACCGTAACGGCGTTCGTCAGTGATCGGCACCCGGCGGAACCGGTTCCCAATCACGTTGGGCAGATCGTAGTGAGTTGCGAGCCGCTGATCGACGAAGGTGTAGTCGGCATCGAGCAGGTCGAGCAGACGCCGGTCCTCCCGAACGATGCTGTCGAAAAAGAGTTCGGTCTCTCGCCGCATCGATCGATTGAGGTTCTCGTCCCAGTCTGGGAACAGGTACACATCTGGGTGAGCATCACGAAGGTTCTGCAGATGTAGCCAGTGCGACGCGAAGTTCGTTGACAACGTCTCGGCGCGCGGATCAGCAAGCATCCGTGTGACCTGACGCTCGAGTTCGTCAGGCTCTGACAGCCGACCGCGTTGGGCGGCATCGAGCAACGGCTCGTCCGGTAAGCTACTCCAGAGGAAGAACGACAACCGAGAGGCAAGCTCTAAGTCAGTCACACGGTAGAGGCCTCCGGCATCGACCCCGCTCGGAGTCCGTTCGAATCGAAACACGAACTCAGGGTCGGCCAGTATCGCTTGCAGCGCCATCCTAATCCCTGACTCGAAATCCCCCGTTGTCCGCCCTTCGTCGTAGAGCGCCATCAACCGCGACCGGTCAATCTCGGTCACCGGCCGGCGGAAAGCCTGCCGTGCCAACCGGGTGACGATCTCGCTGGCACAGGGCACCTCGTCGGCAGCAGCCGCCGGGCGACACGAGAAGATGTGCTGCCGGCTTGCAGTCTCGCTGACACCGGTCACGTCGTAGGGACCATCGACACCCAAGTTGCGCAAATGCGGAAGCCCTGTTAAGCCGGGAAAATGTCCGGTCGACAAATCGGCCAGCGCGCGCTCAAACGGCATAACAAAATCCTGCACCGGGCCAGCCGAGCGCTCGATGAAGGCAGCGGAAATGGTGCGCGGCCCGGCCGCGATTCGGACCGGCGGTGTTCGGAGATCGTCGGTCGTCTTCATTTTCCGGTCGATGTCCAACAACGCCACGCGCACGCCATCGACTGCAACCTCGATCTGCTCTCCTGCGGCCGGAATGTTGTCACCAAACAACGGCCCGATGCTCGCGTAGTAGAACGACATCCTGAAGATGTAGTTACCATCTGCAGGGAAATTGTGCCTGACGGCCGTACCGCCCCGAGTACCAAACGGCGCTCCCGTCACGTGCCGCATCTGCGAGACCGCCTGGGGCACGACGTAGGTCTCCACCAGTGGCGTCGCGTCCGGATCGCCGACGGCCAGTCGGCTGATCTTCCCCGCGGCCACAATGTAGCTCTCAAGCAACGCCGGCGACACGGTTAGCACGTCCGACATGTTGTCGTAGCCCTGGCTCATGTCGTCGGGCGGTAGCAACCCCTCCGCGTCGATCTCAAGCTTCACCAGATCACGGACGACATTGGCGTACTCGGTGCGATT
>DQEK01000099.1 GCA_003533545.1 Acidobacteriota bacterium
GACGAGCGGAGCCAGTGGGGGGGATTTTCTCCCGCAGCCCCCTAGCAGCGTCACAAACACCACTCCGATTATCAGCGTTCGGGGCCCAGGCAGGGTCACAGGATGTAACGGGAGAGATCTTCGTTACTCACGACATCAGCCAGCATCCGGTCCACATACGCGGCGTCGATGACGATAATCTTCTGGTCGAGCTCCGGCGCGTCAAAAGATATCTCGTCGAGCAATCTTTCCATGATGGTATGCAGCCGCCTAGCTCCGATGTTCTCGGAACGCTCATTGACCTGCGTCGCGAAACCAGCCACCTTCGCCACCGCTTCGGACTCAAAGGTCAGGGTAACACCCTCCGTGGCGAGTAACGCAGTGTACTGCTTGACCAGCGACCCACGCGGCTCGGTCAGAATACGCACAAAATCGTCCGTCTCGAGCGCATCCAGCTCCACGCGAATTGGAAAACGCCCTTGCAGTTCCGGAATGAGGTCAGAGGGTTTGGCAACGTGAAACGCACCGGCTGCAATGAACAGGATGTGATCGGTGCGCACCATCCCGTGTTTGGTACTGACCGTAGTGCCTTCCACTATCGGTAGAATGTCGCGCTGCACGCCCTCACGACTAACATCCGGCCCTTGCCCACTCCCGTGCCCGGTGACCTTGTCGATCTCGTCAATAAAGATGATGCCGGCCTGTTCAACCCGATTGACCGCCGCTTTCCGCAGGCTGTCCGTATCCAGCAGCTTCTGCTCTTCTTCGGACACCAGATGGTCGAGGGCGTCCGGCACCTTGACCCGACGCTTACGAGACTTGCCCTGAAACAGGCCGGGCAACATGTCCTTAACGTTAATGTCGATCTCTTCAATCGACGAACCGGAAATCACCTCAAACGAGGGGAAACCTTTCTGAGGCACGTCGACCTCAACCTCGCGCTCGGCAAGACGCCCCTCCGACAACTGCTCTCGTAAACGCAGCCGCGTGCGCTGATGGTGGTCGCGGGCCTGCCCAGGATCGTTTTCCTTGACCGAAGGAGACAGCGGTGGCAGCAACAGATCGAGGAGCCGCTCCTCAGCGTTGATCTTGGCCCTGACCCGAACCTCAACTAATCGCTCCTCGCGCAACATCTCGACCGACAGTTCAACGAGGTCACGCACCATTGACTCAACATCGCGGCCCACGTAGCCCACCTCGGTGAACTTGGACGCCTCAACCTTGATGAACGGCGACTGGGCCAAACGAGCGAGTCTCCTCGCGATCTCGGTCTTGCCAACCCCAGTCGGACCAATCATTAGAATGTTCTTCGGCGCCACCTCCTCAGCCAAATCCGGCGGTAGTTGTTGTCGGCGCATCCGGTTCCGGAGGGCAATCGCCACCGCCCGTTTCGCCTGAGGTTGAGCAATTACATACTTGTCCAACTCCGCAACGATCTCCTTTGGCGTCAGTGCCTCGACAGAGAGCTGTGATGCCCCGTCAACGTCCGATCCGACGGTATCGGTCGACTCCGGAAGATAAATTGGCATCAGTCGTCACAGGGGAGGGGATCAACGAGGGCCCAAGATTCCATCGTAGAGCGGAGCGATTACAAAACTACAAGCTCTCGATCGTGACACTGGCATTCGTATAAATGCAAACGGACGCTGCGATTCCCATCGCGTGCTCCGCAATCGTGCGTGCGTCAAGATCGGTGTGTCGCGCCAGTGCTTTGGCAGCTGACATCGCATAGGCGCCACCAGACCCAATCGCGATGATTCCGTCGTCCGGCTCGATGAGATCGCCATTGCCGGACAGCAGAAAGGTCGAGTCTGCGTCCAACACGATGAGCATCGCCTCGAGTTTACGCAGGAGCCGGTCGGTTCTCCAGTCCTTAGCCAGTTCCACGGCAGAGCGCTCCAGATTACCGCGATATTGATCTAGCTTCGCCTCGAACCGGGAGAACAGGGCGAACGAGTCGGCAGCGGAACCTGCGAAACCAGCCAGGATTTGGTCATTGAATAGCCGGCGGATCTTTCGTGCGCCCTGCTTGACGACGGTGTCTCCAAACGTGACCTGCCCGTCACCAGCCATGACCGTCTTTCCTGCGTGGCGTACCGACAGTACGGTGGTGCTTCGAATCATTCGCCGAGCCTATAGACGGTCGAAAGTAGTGTCAAACGGCCCTCGCCAACTGAAGGTCGTCAGTGAGACGCGCGGGTAGGACGTAGCAAAGCATAAATCGGCACCCCCGCGGCGATGACTAGCAGTCCCGTACCCGAAGTTACCGGACTGCGCCAGAGTGCGTTCATCACGATCAACGCGCTGGCGGCAGCAAAAACAAAGGGCGCCACGGGATAGCCCCACGCTCGGAACGGTCGTGGCGCATCGGGAAAGCGCCGACGCAGCACAAACAGCGCGGTAACCGCGATTCCCGTGAAGAGAACAACGGCGAAACCAGTGTACTCGGCGAGTTGATCAAATCGACCAGAAAACACAAGCAGGCCAGCCCAGACGCTCTGCGCCACGATAGCAACCACGGGCGTACGAAACCGTGGATGCACATATGCAGCGATGGCCGGAAACTGTCCATCACGCGCCATCGCGTAATAGACGCGCGGACCAGCGAGGATCATCGCGCTAATGCTAGCCGCGATCATGACCACCGAAGCCGCCGCCAATGGCCCCGCGACCAGCGGCCCAAAAAGTTGCTCGGAGGCTGCATCAACGATTCGCGCGTCAATCGTCGCAAACTCGGAAATCGGAAGCGCGTAGATATACAACAAGTTCAACGCCAGATAGATCACCACGACGGCAACCGTGCCAAGCCCCAGTGCCAGCGGCACGTTACGTCCGGGCTCTCGAATCTCTTCGGCCACGTAGGTCGCCGCATTCCAGCCCGCATAGCTGAACATGACCGGGATTAACGCGAGCACCCATAGAGACGGTACGACCTGCCCGCCCTCAGCAAAGTGTGCAGACGAACCGTCACCGATCGCGAAACCGAGCACGACGAATCCAACAAGTATCGCAACCTTGAGCCCGGCGAGCAGATTCTGGACAACACGGCCCGGTCCGAGGCCAAGAATGTGCACTCCGGACAGCGCGGCAATAACCGACACCGCAACCAGCGCCTGGGGCGACACGACAAGGTCGAGCGGTCCCAACGGGATTATCAGGAGCGGGGTCAGGTCGCCGGCGACCGGCACGAACCGGCTCAGGTAACTTGCCAAGGCGACAGCACTTGCCGCAATCGCTCCACTGAACCCCGCAACGAACGACGTCCAGCCGGTCAGAAACGCTGCGAGTGGGCCAAACGCCTCACGAAGATACACATATTCGCCGCCGGCTCGCGGCCGCAGAGCCGACAGTTCGGCGTAGGCCATCGCACCAGCGAAGGCCATTACGCCGCCAATTGACCACGCAGCCATTACGGCCCAGGGGTGAGGCGCCGATTGCGCAACAATTGCAGGTAAGAAAAAAATTCCGCCACCGATGACATTTGACACGATGACGGCAGCGCCATCGAAAGGCCCGAGGCGCCGAACGAGGCCAGCCCGTCCAGTCCCTGGGGAGGATTCTGGCGTGGCGGAGGGCCCTGCGACGCCCGGGGCAGTCACTGCGCCAGCAGCTGACGGCTGACGTCAACCGATTCCAGTATCACCCACTGGTCGCCGCGGTGCTTAACATACAGATCCATTCGGACGTCAACGAAATCACGGTGCGCCAGCATCTCGGACTGGGGTTGCTCACCGGTGTAGCCCCGCTCCGAATCGAGCCGCAATACTGAGGTGGTCTGACCGGCTTCAAGCCCCTCGGTCCCAACCGCCCTCACAAAGGCGTTTCCCCACTCCTCCTCTTCGCCTTGACGGCGAAACACTGCGTTGAGCTGGAGATACGCGACCCGCTCGGGCGTCTCATTCGCAAGTCTGAACGACACGGTCGGCACCAACTTGTTACGACCCAGGCCATCGAGACCGGCATCGAACCAGCCGCTAGAGACCTGAGTCAGCGCCAAGGATTCCTGCACGTCGAGGGATGGCGAACAGCCGAAGGAGACAAGCAGGCCAAACAGGACACCAAAACGAGCGCTTAGGGTCATGGGCAAATTGTAGCGTAGGGCCGCCCGTCACCGCCCACAGACAGTGCTATCAACGCACAGAGACGCGACGCACGTCTTCCAGTAGCCGCTCGCGCACGCGAACGGCTTCAGCAACGTCCACCTCTGCAAACGTCCGCTCCATCTCGGTGATCATCTCTAACATACTCTGCTGCCAGGCATCACCACCGACTACCGCGCCCAGAATAGCTTCACCGGACAATTGTCGCCGGTCCAACGACCGTTGCCCAGAAGCAACTGGCGCCACCGGTTGGGTCCGAAGTTCACGTGGTGGGGCCATACCCACAACAGTGTCTCCGAAAGGTGTGTCGACACTGGCCGGTGTGGGCGCGGTCGCCGCATCGGCCCAGCCGATGCGAACGACCATTCCGCCCTGTTCAATCTGCACTTCCGGTCTCGTCACCACGACGCCCGCCGCCAGCACCAGCACCGCCGCGGCCGCCCACCCCCACACCCGGAAGCGACGGAACCGACCCCAACGTGACGGCGCCGTCCCAACCCCAGCATCAGAAACCAAACGAAATCCCAGCGGAACCTCCGGTGGCACCCAGGACGCAAGCTCGCCGCGTACCTCATTTAGCCCCCGGAGTTCTTCGGTGCACGAAACGCACGCAACCAGATGCGCCTCAACACGCCGGCGCGTCTCGTCGTCGCCCCCACCGTAGAGGAAGTCGACCAAAACGTCGTGCGTCACACAAGTGTTCTTAGTCATCGATCTAGATTCACCACTCTTCGACCACCACGAGCCATCCACGCGGTCCCCCTAGGGCCACTGACGGGCACAGGTCCTTGCACACCGCTTCGCTGCAACCGCTGCCGCAAGATGGAAAGCCCCTGATAGAGCCGGGTCTTAACAGTGCTCAGCGGGCAGCCCTGTATATCTGCGATCTCACGAAACGTGAGGCCATGATATTCCTTCAACACGATGGTGCTCCGTTGTTCCTCCGACAACGCGGTCATTGCCTCTGTAATCACTCGCCCAAGGTCTCTTCTCACAGCCACGTCTTCGGCCGTATCTAGCGAACCATCTAGCTGAGGCGGCTCGCCCTCGGCGTCGAGCGGTATAACCATGCTCGACCGTCGTTCACGGCGCATCCAATCCCGGCAGAGGTTGACGGCAATGCGATAGAGCCAGGACGAAAACTTCGCCTGCCCCTTGAACCCTTTGATGCCACGGAACGCACGAAGAAACGTTTCCTGGCAGATCTCTCTTGCATCTTCTTCCCGCCCTAGCATCCTGAACGCTAGCGCATAGATGGAACGCTCCCACCGTGTGACGAGCTGGTTGAAACTCGCGTCGTCACCACCGATGGAAAGCGCTACGAGTTCTTCGTCAGTCCTCTGCATAGCGAGTGGTCCGGCGCGGTTTGCGGCCGTGCTTTTCAGGCCGTCCGCCTGCGCATAGCGTGGCTCTGTCACAATGGGGCTTCACGGAATCCCGAGGTCACCCGTAAACACCGCACAGTTACTTAGACGCCAGAGCAGGCAATCTGGTCTTCCAGAAGCTTCCCGTCACGCTAGATGCCATCGGCCACCAGAGATCTACGGTATCATCGCGGGACGTCTTCAACTCATCCTGTCGCGGCCGGCTCCACACTCACATGCTCCAACTTTCGTCGCTGACCAAAGGGTTCGGCGACCGCATCCTATTCGAGAACGTTACCTGGCAGATTTCTGCCGGCGACCGCGTCGGACTGTGCGGACCGAACGGTGCCGGTAAGACCACGTTACTCCGCATACTGGCTGGGCTCGATGAGCCGGATGCTGGAACGGTCACCACCCGAACCGGGCTCACGGTCGGTTACCTGCCACAGGACGGCCTCGT
>DQEK01000029.1 GCA_003533545.1 Acidobacteriota bacterium
CCGTGATGTGATGACGGATGGAAACCCTTGGTCACACCGCTTTCCGGGTAGACACGGCTCGAAGCATCGCGTCCGAGCTTAAAAGAGAATACCCGTGTCATGTCCGATTCGAGTGCCACCGCCTGTAGGTCAAACATTAGCTTGACGTGCTCGTCAAACGAGTCGGGCACTCCCGCTGGTGCGCCTGGTAGTTCGCGCAACTCACCACTTGTGTTTCTCGCCTCAATCCGTTCAATCCGCCGTTCAATTTCACGGATGTTCTGTAGGTATCGATCCATCCGTCGTCGATCGGCCGGGTCAAGTGTCCGTTGTAGGTCGGCAACTTCCCCGGTGATGAAGTCGAGAATGCTACGCCGCGCGCGTCGGCGCTCGGCACGTGCCTCCTGCGTGCCGCCAGCTCCGAAGAGTTGATCGAACGCGTGGCGCGGATCGCGAATCATGGGCAAAGGTTCGTTAGGACCTGCCCAACTAATTGTGTCGGTGTAAACGCACGAGTACCCATAAGCGCAACCGCCAGCCTGATCCACGTTCTCGATGCAGAACTGCATTGATGGAATCGGCGTAGCTTGCCCAAATGTTTGGGCGTACATCTGGTCTAACGAAGTTCCAGCGTGGACATCAGAACTCTCCGTCTGCTTCGGATGAGCTTGGGTCAAGAACGTCGCGCTCGATCGGAAATGATCACCACCGATCTCCTTCGGAATGACCGCCTCGGCAGTTCTAACATCCGTGTTACTAACAATCGTTAGGTGTTCACGAAATGACTCGAGTGGACTCATCGCGCTGGGGCTTAGGTCGAAATCACGGCCCACCGCCGCAGGGGCCCAGAGATTCTTCGACGCGCCGTACTCGGTGCTACCTGCGGCGCCATGCACAATTTCGATACAAACCAGTCGGGTTTGGTCAGGCATCGCGTGCATTTGACCTCGGGTCCAGCCTTTGCCGGCTGGCACGAACGCGTCGAGAAACGGCAGGGCCACCGTGGCTCCCACGCCGCGAAGGAATGTACGCCGGGGAAGGTGCTTACCAGTGATCAATCTCATCTCGCGATCTCCACGACGGGACTTACGGCTGCCCGCCTAAGTATACAGCCTGGGTATTGGGTGACATGTTCTTCATACGAAATGCTGGACTAGTCACGACACCGACTACGAACGATGAGATGCGATAGTTCTGGCTAGCCGCCAGACTTCCGATCTTCCGCACCGCCGGCATGTCGTAGTACTCGAGGCGTCGCCCAATTGCGTAGGCCATAAGGTTTTCAGTGAATGTGTTGACGAGCGGCGTAAGACGACGATGGACCAGCGCCTCTCGGAGATCAACGGGATTGGTGAGAGGTGTACCGTCGTACAACTGACCGGTGGCGTCGATCGGCGCGCCGTTGTCCTTAATCCGCCAGGCACCAGTAACGTCGAAGTTCTCAAGAGCTAAACCGATCGGGTCAATCACGCGATGGCACGAATTGCACGCTGGGTTCGAGCGATGTTCTTCCATCCGTTCACGCACTGAAAGTAGCCGGCCGTTTTCGGCGGCAGCGGTCTCTTCAAGTTCAGGCACGTTGGGCGGTGGCGGTGGTGGTGGACTGCCCAATAGGACTTCCATGACCCACTTGCCTCGGAGGACTGGTGATGTTCGGATTGCGTGGGACGTTAGCGTCAAGATACTGCCGTGCCCAAGAATGCCGTGCCGTGCGCTGTCTACGTGCGACACCCGCCTGAATGAATCACCCCGTACATCTGGGAGGCCATAGTGCTCCGCCAGACGCTCGTTCACGAATGTATAGTCAGCGGTGAATAGCTCTAGGAGCCCTCGATCTTTTTGGACGAGGTTGTGGAAAAAAAGTTCGGTCTCCCGCCGCATTGCGAGCTTGAGTTGCTCGTCAAAGTCGGGATAAGTCCGAACGTCAGGATGGATCTTCTCTAGATCGGGTAGTCGAAGCCATTGGGCTGCTAGTCGGGTGGACAAAGTTTCCGCACGTGGGTCCGCCAGCATCCGATGCACTTGGCGTTCTAGTTCGTCTGATGAAGACAGTTGGTTTCCAGTTGCCACGCGCAGAAGTTCCGCGTCTGGTCCAGTGGCCCAGAGGAAGAACGATAGGCGTGACGCAAGGTCGAGATCGTCGAGGACGAAACTGTTCGAAACTACAGCATCGGCAGTTCGTGTTTGTGGCGGTTCCTCGAAGCGAAAGATGAAATGAGGACTTGCGAGGATTCCTTCGATCGCCAGTCGCACACCGGTTTCAAAGTCTCCCTGACTCGCTCCCGCTTCGTAGAGTGACATGAGTGCGTCGAGGTTAGCGGCAGTAAGTGGACGACGGTAGGCCTCGGTAGCTAAGGTCGAGAGGATCTCCTGTGCGCAGACGAGCTCCTCACGCGGCAGGCTCGGACGGCAGGTGAAAATCTTGAGACGGCTCGGTGTCTCTGATACGCCTGTTGGGGCATAGGGCCCACGAATTGCCATATCTCGGAGATGCGGAAGACTGGTAAAGCCGTAGGCGTCGGCGATACTGGTGCTGGCCAAGGACCATTCGTGTGGAGAGATTAAATCTTGGAGTGGTCCCTCGAAACGGCGAATGAACGCGGCCGCAACCCGGTGCGGGCCGGCGGTAATGGCGACCGGTTCAGTTAGGAGATTGACGCCACCTGGATCCGAGGCGTGCATCCATCGGTCAATCGCGAGCAACGCTGTTCGCTCACCGTCGACTGAAATTTCAATTTGCTCGGGAGCCTCCAGCGTATGCAGCGCCGCACGCCCGCTTCCGTAAAGCGCACCAGTGGTCTCGTGATGGAACGAGACACGAAAAATATAGTCGCCATCGGCTGGGAAGTTATGCGTGACGACGAGTCCACCGCGAGTACCGTAGGGTGCGCCATCAACTTGTTCTCGCTGGGAGACCCATCGTGTGACCTTGAAAGTCGCTTCAGAGGCTGTCGCGTTCGGGTCGCCGACGGCTAGGCGGCTGATTTCGCTGGCCGCGTGCAGGTAACTGTTCATTAGCGTCGGCGAAAGTAGTTGGACATCAGCGATGTTGTCAAAATTCGCGCTCTTGGTATCGAGGGGCAGATATTCGGCAGCATCTACGTCAAGTCTTAGAAGAGCCCTGATTGATCGCGAGTACTCAGCACGATTGAGGCGCTGGAAGGTCCTCCAGCCAGGATTTGGATTCGTCACGGCCCGGGCATCAATCAACGCTTCCATGGACGTGGCGAAATCGAGAAGGTCAGTTTCAGCCGGTCTCCGCCCACCCGGTGGAGGCATCATCCCTGTCCGGAGTTTGCGGATCATCTTCTCCGCGACCGCGGCGTTATCGGCAGCCGAGGATACCTGGAACTTTTCAAGTGAGAGGTTGCCGCGCATTGCCCGATTATTGTGACAACGGACACAGTAAGTTTCGACGAGGCCTTGTGCCGCGTCAGTCGGGATGGATTTACTCGAATGACTATTGGCGAGACGGGGTGTGAGCGACTGTGTACTGGCTGCAACCGCGAGCGTGCTCACACCACACGACAGGACCAGCGATCCTAGCAGGGCCAAAGCTCGTTTCGTCGTTCGCTCCTCACACATGCGGGATCGACCTCAGTTCCACTCACGCAATTGCTGTCCCACCAGCTTGGCAGAGTCGGCACCAGGCCTCGGGACGAACTTTTGCACCCGACCGCTAAACACTTCGGCAATGTACAAGTTGCCGTCCTGGTCGGTAGTGAGCGAATGTGGGCCGCTGAAGTGCCCGTAATCGCCGCCCGGCGTGCCCCACCCGTAGAGGTAGTTCCCCTTCAAATCGTACTTGAGCATTCGGTTTGAGCTGCCGTCCGCGACCCAGAGGAACTCCTCTCCCGTCGGGTCGCGGAAGATCTCAATCGCGAACGGAAGAGACTCCCCGCGCTGGCCGGTCGGGAACATGAACTGGAAGTTCCCGTTCTCATCGAACACCTGGATCCGGGCGTGAGCCCGATCCGAGACGTAGATCAACCGGTCCGCGCTGATCGTGATGGCGTGAACGGTGTTGAATTCGTTGGGACCGGGGTTAGTCCGATCGACTGGGGCCTGGCCCCAATCCATGATGAAGTTGTCGTCGGTGTCAAACTTCGCCACGCGGGTTCCAACGTAACCGTCGCTGATGAAGTAGGTTCCATCCGGCAGCCAGGCGATATCCGTCGGGCGCGAGAAGTTGTTCGGTCCGCGTCCGGACACGCCCCGCTGTCCATGCGTGAGCACTAACTCCCCGTCGTAGGTGAACTTGTGAATCTCGTGGAGGTTGTCGTCAACGACCCAGATGTGCTTCTCGTCGTCGTAGGGGCTCATCTTGATCTTGTGAGGTCCGCGGCCGCCCCGGACGTCGAAGAACTCATCATGCTGAGGCCAGGACTCAACCAGCTCTCCTTCGGAGTTCACGGCGATCATGACGTGCAGGTACCGGCGCTCATACCCGCGACGTCCGTTGTCGTCTGTGGCCGGGGCGTTTCCGCGAGAGGGGTTCAGGAGAGAGTAGGGTGTCCATGGTTCAGCACCCTCTGGGAGCGGGAGCTCTCCCCGCATGGCGATCCAGATACGATCCGGACTCTCAGCAAAGACCGCCGCCATGGATCCCCAGGTCCAGCCCTCGTGTGAGTGGAGGTCGTCCGGCAAAGGCCGCGGGAACGGCTCGGGCTGGTAGTAATGGCCGAATAGTTCCTGTCCGTCATGCACCAGCGAGCCTTCTTGCACGTGGCTCACCGCATCGGTTTCCCCTTCTGACACCGTGTCCTGCGGTGCACACCCCATAATCGAGACGACCCCGACCACTGCAGCCAGTGTCAGAAGCCTGGAACACCGAAATAATGAGCTCATAATGCCCTCCTTGATGGTACGCCAGCATGAAATAGACAGGATCAGGGTGGGGTCGCCCCGTTTCGGACACTGCCACGATTTCCATGATTATACGCTGGATCGGGCTCCTTAATTGACAGACGCCTCACCGCGTTGAACTCGCTCCAAGCCAGCGGTAGAATTAAGGTCGGCAGTAATATCGTTGTCGACGTCGTAGCCTAGCTCGGGGAAGCCCAACGCCTCGCCCGCAAGTGGGAAGCTGCGCGGTCAGGCGCCGTCCTAAACCGACGAACCGCTTGACTGTTAATGGAACTGATGCCGTGAGCCAACTCATCGAATGTGTTCCGAACTTTTCTGAGGGCTTCGACGTAGCCGTGATCAAGCAGATCACGGATGCCATCGAAGCGGTCGATGGGGTGACGCTCCTGGATGTGGATCCAGGCGTCGACACCAACCGAACGGTCGTGACGTTTGTCGGAGCGCCCGAGCCAGTGATCGAGGCAGCAGTGCGGGCCGCCGCCAAAGCCAAGGAACTGATCGACATGCGCACCCACACGGGTGCGCATCCAAGATTTGGTGCGATGGACGTGTGCCCGCTCGTTCCCGTCGCCAACATCACGATGGACGAGGTCGTATCGTGGGCCCACCGGCTCGCCGAACGGTTGGGCATGGAGGTTGGCATCTCAGGATTCTTGTATGAGTACGCCGCCAAGATCCCCGAACGACGCAATCTGGCGACGTGTCGGGCGGGCGAATACGAAGCGCTGCCGGAACGTTTGTCCGATCCCGCCTGGAAGACTGACTTCGGACCGGGCACGTTCGATCCCATGTACGGTGTGACCGCCGTCGGTGCTCGAGACTTTCTGGTTGCCTACAACGTGAATCTCAATACCACGAGTACGCGTTACGCGAACGCCATTGCTTTCGACGTTCGTGAGAAGGGTCGAGTGAAGACTATCGACGGAACAGCAATTCTGGACAAGCAAGGTAACAAGGTCTGGCAACCCGGCTCTCTAGAGTGCGTGAAGGGGATCGGTTGGTTCATCGAAGAGTACGGCATTGCACAGATCTCGATGAATCTGACGAACATCTCGGTCACGCCCGTGCACGTCGCCTTCGACGAATGCTGTGAGCGGGCGCGGGCGCGCGGGATACGGGTGACGGGCTCCGAGGTCGTGGGCCTTCTGCCGCTAGCCTCGATGCTCGAAGCCGGCAAGTACTTTCTTCGCAAGCAACAGCGGTCTTTAGGCGTGCCGGATGCGGAGCTCATCAAGATTGCCCTCAAGTCCATGGGTCTCGATGAACTCAAGGCGTTCAACCCTCAAGAGAAGATCATTGAGTACGCCGTGGCCAGCCGGAGTAATTCGAACCGACTCATAGACAAAACGCTCGAGGCGTTCGTGTACGAGACGGCGTCGGAGTCACCGACACCTGGCGGTGGCTCGATATCCGCGGTCATGGGCTCACTGGCTGCAGCCC
>DQEK01000284.1 GCA_003533545.1 Acidobacteriota bacterium
AGAAATTAAAATACTTGGCAGGAATCGATGGATGGAATGAATTATCATAAAAATGTGTACGCCCGACAGGATTCGAACCTGTGGCCTTCCGCTCCGGAGGCGGACGCTCTATCCAGCTGAGCTACGGGCGCAAGACGGTTGCCGGACGCCCGACCACCGTAGATTCTCTAAATTTGGCGCGCCCGGAGGGATTTGAACCCCCGACCTACGGGTTCGAAGCCCGGCGCTCTATCCGCTGAGCTACGGGCGCGTGAGCACGGAGTCTATCACACGGTCCATGACGGCAATTGGTAAGCGGCGGTGTTATCAAAACGACGCTTTGGCACGTTCAAAATCACTCGTGGCGCGGCCGATAATTCGCTATTGCCTCACGGGCGACGACGACGAAGGGGAGAAGCCAGGAGGTCAGGGCGAGATATTAAACGCTGCCATCTCGGTGGTGTTTCGCACGAATAGCCGCCCGTCGGCGATTGTCGGTACGTTCCACGTTTTTCCGTCGAGCGCAGCGAAGCTGGCAACTTCGTCATGCCCGTCTGGCGTCGCGCGCACCAGCACAAGGTCGCCCCTTTCGGTCAGCACGACCAAGTGCCCATCGGCCAGTAGGAGCTGCCCATACCCATATCGCCCACCTTTCCAGACGAGTTCGCCGGTCTCGACGTCCAGACAGGCGAGAATCGACTCGTCCAGACCATAGATGTGGCCGTCGTGGAGCACCGAACTGCTGAATTTGTTCTTCATCCGATTCGTGCGCCACACTTCCCTGGCTGATAGTTCCGTTCCGGTCCGACTTACTTCGACCATCGCCGATCCCTGTCCATAGCTGGCAGAAAGGAAGACACGGTCACTTCCAACGATGATGGGCTGGGCCATGTTAGGCACGTTCGAGACTATCCAGGGGTAGTCCCACAACAGCGCGCCGTCCTCGACTCGCAGACCGGCGGCGCGGGCAGCTGTGACAACCAGTATTTGTCTAACGCCCGCCAATTCCACCAGCATTGGCGCGGTGTAGCCAGCCACGTCGTCAAGTGTCGACCAGAGGACGGCGCCGGTGTCGGCGTCGTAGGCGACGACTGAGCGCCCGTCCTTGCCTCCGGGGAGCACGATGACCTGGTTGTCAACGACGAGGGGAGACGCCGACATTGCCCACGTCAGATTGCCGGCGCCGGCGTCCGCAAGGATGTTGGTGCGCCAGAGTTGTCGCCCCGTGTCGGCCGCCAGACTCTGCAATTCACCGCTGGCTCCTAGGGCGAACAGTCGCCCGTTGTCCCATGTCGGCGTCGCACGTGGACCGTCCCCACCCATCGTTTCTTGAAAGCGCTCGGTCCAGTGTTGACTCCAGAGTTCGACGCCGCTGTCTGGGTCGTATGCCGCTACCACCTCGGAATCTCGGCGTTGCTCAATAGTGAACAGGCGACCTTCCGCCACGGCGAACGATGCGTAGCCTCCGCCAATGGGTTGTTGCCAGAGACGGGGCAGTCCGTCGTCTGGCCAGTCGGTCCTGATGTTGTGGTCGTAGTGCCCGGTGCGGGTAGCTCCACGATAGGCTGGCCAAAACGCTTCTGGGTGGCGATCGATCGGCGGTGGCGGGGCTGTCGTTGCCACGGACGTCGGTTGCGCCGCACGGTTGGACTCAAGAGCGTCGAAATGAGCCCCCTCGTCGAAACGGGACAGCATGGGACGCATGCCACTACCGTCGACTTCAAGACGCACCCCGATGATGCGTGCGACCATGATGGCGCTGACAGCGGCAATGACGACGACGATTACTACACGGCCAAGGGTCGACCACCAGAGCGTTGAAGTCGGTTGGTCACTCATGTCACGTTATCCAGACAGACCTGGTTCTGGGCAAGTCGCTTCTGGAGGCAGGTGAAGAACCGGTCCATCATCATCTTGGAGACACCGCCGAGCAGGCGCTGTCCCACTCGGGCGATGGTGCCACCTACTTGGACCGTTCCATCGATTGTTGCCTGTGTGCCCCCTTCGTGCGCGGTCAGCGTGATGGCACCGGTTCCGTTGATGAACCCCGCTTTGCCCCGTCCCTCGACGATCAGCCGATACGAGCGCGGGGGCTCCAGATCGATCATTTCGATCGTGCCTTCGTAGCGTCCAGTTACCGCGGCAATGTTCATTGTCAACGCCGCGCGGTACTTGTGTTCGTCAATCGGTTCAAGCCCCTCGCAACCTGGCAGGCACGCGGCGACGGTCTCGGTGTCGAGTAAGAGGTCCCACACTACCTGGAGTGGCGCATCGAACGCGTAGGTGCCAGCTATGTTCATGATGAATGGGCCTGGTCATGCTGCGACAGGTGGCCGCTGTCTGTAGATCTTGGCATAACTTGCCGGCGGATAGGCCGGTGTGCTGACAGACAATTTAAATGTGCTGCTAGTGCATCTAGGCTCGCCAGGTTATGCACCGGAAGGAAATCGTCAATCCAGGGAAGCGCCGCCTGCATGCCCTTGGTGAGCGGGCGATACTGCGGTGACCCGAGCAACGGGTTGAGCCAGATCAGGCGATAACAACTCCGCTGGAGCCTGGCCATCTCGGCCCCGATTCGCTCAGGTGCGCCTCGGTCCCAACCGTCCGAGATCAGCAGCACCACCGGAGCGTGGCCCCTGACCCGCCGTGACCAGTCGGTGTTAAACGTGCGGAGCGCGTCACCAATGCGCGTGCCGCCGGCCCAATTCGGTACGTGACGGGGAAGGGTTGGCACAACATCGTCCACTCCGCGGCGCGCGAGTTGCCGGGTAACCCGGGTGAGGTCGGTCGAAAACAGGAAGGTCTCCACGTGGTCGAAGCTACCGGCCAGCGTGTGCATGAAGTGCAACAGCATGCGGCTGTAGCGTTCCATCGACCCACTTACGTCGCAGAGCAGCACCAGTGGCCTAGGCCGCGTACGCCGCCGTCGCTTTGGCAGAATGAGGACTTCGCCGCCGTATCGAAGGTTTTGGCGGATAGTGCGTCTGAGGTCGACCGTGCGGTCGCCGCGCTGTCGCCACCGCTTGGTAGCGCGGGTTCCGAGTTCCCACTTCAGGGAGACAAGCATTGCCCGCGCCTGAGCGATTTCGGTGTCGGTGAATGTGGCGAAGTCCTTATTGCGTGATACTTGATCGGCGCTGTAACTCAGCGCCATGACCTGCTCGACTTCGAGCAGCGCCTGATCTCTGGTCACCGATGGCGCATGGGTGGGACGGCTGGGATGTGAGTCGTCCTCCGGCGAGTCGG
>DQEK01000444.1:0-5219 GCA_003533545.1 Acidobacteriota bacterium
CCAGACTTTCCCCTTACACCTCGGCGGTCGTTAGTGGTTCCGCACATGTCACTGGTGAGTTGAACTGGGACGGCATCAGCGCGGACGCGACGATTGAGCAGGCCGATCTCAGGCTGCTCGACTATGACGTTCGTAATGACGGCCCGACTGAGCTGTCACTGGACGGCCGGGTCATTAGCGTCGATCGGCTCAGGTTGGTGGGGGAGGGGACGGGAGTAGACCTAGCCGGCTCGGTCGACTTGGCAACCGATGCGCTCGGGTTAACGATACGGGGAGACGCCAATCTCGGCATCCTCCAGGGCTTTGTTCCTGATTTGCGTGGGTCCGGTGTTGCGGAGGTTCGAACACGGGTGTCCGGTACGTTCGACGAGCCAGAGCTCACTGGTCAGGCGACACTGTCGAACGGCCGCATTCGTCATATTGCGCTTCCTCACGGGATCGAAGCGATCAACGGCCGCATTGTGTTCGAGCGTGGCGGCATACGATTCGACGACGTTCCGGCGTTGATGGGAGGGGGGGCGGTCACGGTCGGCGGTCGGGTTGGATTGAACGGATTTCAACCCGATGAGCTGGGGGTTACGCTGACGGGTCAGGAGATGCAGTGGCGTTACCCGGAGGGATTCCGCTCTCTTGTTGATGCCGACCTGGTTCTTCGCGGCAATGCGACCGCGCCAGTCTTGGCCGGTACCATCAATGTGCGTGACGCGGTCTTGCCTGATGCACTCGACATGGGCATTGGGTTGTTCGGTGGAAGTGAAGGAGATACGGAGGTGACGGTTTCTGAACCCGAGGCATCGGGGCTGCCGTTGACACTGGATGTTCGGCTTGTGGCGCCGTCCAGTCTCAGGATGACCAGCAACACCGTGCGGATCGTGTCAAGCGCCGAGCTCACGCTGCAGGGTAGCTACGACCGGCCGCAGTTGTTCGGTTCGGCGGAAATCGAGCGAGGCGAAGCGTTTTTTGATGGCAATCGGTACCGTCTAAATTACGGAACGATCAGCTTCGCCAATCCGAACGAGATCGAACCATTCTTTAATGTCGAGATCGAGACAGATGTCCGGGTGCCAGGCCAGACTTATCGGGTGACGGTCCGGGCCACCGGCACCGCTGATCGACTAGTACCGGCGCTCTCATCGGACCCGCCTTTACCGGAAGTCGACGTGCTGGGGCTACTACTCGGGGACGTGCGTGACCCGCAGGGCGCAGACCTTCGAGCGGCGCGTGCACCGGAACTTGCGCAACAGCAACGGCTCCAGGCCGGTGCGGCCCGGCTGCTGACGAGTTCCTTGTCCTCAGGGGTGGGGCGTGTTGTCGAAGAGTCGTTTGGTGTGGATACGTTTCAGATCACCCCCGCTCTTGGCGATCCCTCCTCTCGGCAGTCGGCGCAGTTGAACCCGACGGCGCGGGTCCTAATCGGGCAGCGGATTTCTGGACGCGCGCACCTGACTCTGTCGCGCGCGCTAAGCGGTGCCAACCGTGACCTCATCGTGGTTCTCGAGTACGACCAGAGCGACCGACTCGCGTGGGTTTTGTCGCAGAACGAGGACCGTACCTACGCTCTCGATTTTCGCGTGAGGCACGCCTTTTGAACCGAGCACCGGTGTGGTGTCTGGTGTTTTGGGCGCCGTTGCTGTACGCACCTTCCGTCGTGGAGGCGGGCGACCTCGCGGAGCTCCTCGGACAGACAGTTGCCAGGGTTCAAGTGCTTCGCGCTGGGGTTGCCACCGACGACCAGGGCATCCTCGATCTGGTCGAAACCCGCACGGGCCAGCCCTTGTCGCTCAGGGAAGTTCGGGAGAGTGTCACTCACCTGTTCACCCGAGGCGCCTACGCTGATGTCCAAGTCACTGCGCTGAAGACCGATGGTGGAATTTTCTTGCGCTACGACCTTGTTCCGCTCGGTGCTACCGGTGGGGTCGAAATTCGCGGCGAGTTCGGTCTGCAGAGAGACGAGTTGCTCGGTCCGCTTAGACGACGTTTCGGTCGCGTGGTGCGCCCCGACCAGGTGCCGAGTGCGGTCACGCTGCTAGAAGAGGTCTACCTCGCGGCCGGCCGATTTTCGGCGCGTATCACTCCGGACACTGATGGGGGGCGTCTCGTCTTTGACATCGACCAGGGACCCGTGGCGCGGATTGGTCACGTGGATGTACGGGGAGTGGAAGAGGGGGACCCCGAGAGGGTTCTGGAACGTCTCGGGGTCGCCGAGGGAGCGGTTTATGACCCGCGGCAACTTGAAGCACGGCTAGCAGAATACGAGGCGGAGATACGCGAGCGGCGGTACTACGAGGCGCGTTTCCGTCACAATGTTTCGCCCAGTCCGGATGGTCGGACGGTGGACCTGGTGCTCGACATTCAGACTGGATCGCCGGTCGAGATCCAGGTCGACGGCGACCTAACTAATGCTCCGCTAGACGAACTCGTACCCGTCGCGCGGGAAGGGTCGATCGACGAGGATCTTCTTGAGGACTCAAGTCTTCGCGTTGAGATGTACCTTCGGGGTCTCGGGTATCGCGATGCCCGCGTCACCCACCGACGGATTGTTCAGGCAGGGCTGTTATCCGTTGTCTTCGCTGTCGACCGAGGATCCGAATACCGCGTGGGTAATGTGACGATCACCGGTCAGGAGACTGTTTCCGTTGACGACCTGGCGGTTCGGTTCGGTGTCTTTTCTGGCGCTCCACTGGTGGCTACCGATGTGGATGCTGGCGTATTGGCCATTAGGTCCTGGTACGCCGAGCGGGGGCACCGAGATGTTCAAGTAGTTCCGCGCTTAGCCGAGCGTCACGACGAGGCGGATGATGCCGGCTTGGGAGTCGTTTCGGTCGACGTCACGGTGGAAATCGCCGAGGGGTCGGAAACGACCATCGGTTCGGTGGGGTTCAGCGGTAACGGTGCGTTCACTGCTAGTGCGCTGGCCGCATTGGTTGGCGCCCAGATCGGGGTGCCGTACTTTGCGCCGCGCCTGGCTGCTGATCGCGAGCGGCTTCGGGCCCACTACCTTAACGAAGGGTACGAGACCGTCCAAGTGGACGTGGTTGAGCGATTCGAAGACAACGGCACGACCGTGAACGTGATGTTCCAGCTGATCGAGGGGGTGCAGGTCGTCGTCGATCATGTGTTGGTCGTTGGCACGAACCAGGTTTCGCCATCTACGGTGCGGTCTGAAATGACGCTGCACCCGGGTGATCCGCTGGGGCTGGATGAGGTGGCGGAGACTCGCCGACGATTGACAGCATTAGGGTTGTTCCGTCGGATCGATATTCGAGAATTGAGCCACGGTGGTGGCAATCGGCGCGATGTCGTGGTCGACGTGGAGGAGGCGCCGGCGACCCGCGTCGGGTACGGCGGTGGCCTCGAGGTGAATCAGCGACTGCGGGCGACGGTCGGGGGAGCGGCGGCCGAACGTCTTGAGTTGGCACCGCGAGGGTTCTTTGAGGTCGGGCGGCGGAATCTGTGGGGTAAGAACCGGTCAATCGATTTGTTTACCCGCGTCAGCGTGCGTCGCAAGGACGAATTGGATGCCGATACGGCCGTGTCTAATATCGGGTTTAACGAATACCGCGTGTTATTGAACTACCGTGAGCCGCGGGCATTTGGGCGCACGGGTGACCTACTGGTCTCCGGGTTCGTGGAGCAGGTGATTCGGCCCAGCTTTGACCTGTTCAGCCGTGGTGTCAACGCTGAGCTGAGACGGACCATTGGTCTCACGATGACTGGCAGCGCCGGCTACACCTATGGTCAGAACCGGGTGACCAACGGGCAGTTTCAAAACGAGGAGGGTCCCCTCGTTGACCGGCTGTTTCCCGAGGTGACCTTGTCGACTTTTTCTGGCGGGCTAGTTCTGGATACCCGGGATGACCCACTGGAGCCGACCCGGGGGCTACTCGTCGGGGTCGATGCCGAGGGGGCATTCCGAAGTCTTGGGTCCGAAGTTGGCTTTGCCAAGGCCTCAGCCCAGGGCTTCTTCTTTCAGGCTTTACCCGGAGAGCTGGTTTTTGCGGTCGGTGCCAGGTTAGGGCTAGCCCGCGGGTTCACGCTGATGCTCCCGACGCTCCCAATCTTTGTGATGACCGCCGACGGCGTGCTTGTGCAGCAAGGCGGGTCGGCGCTGGCGGTCATTCAGGACCTGCCAGCCAGTGAGCGATTTTTCGCGGGTGGAGATACCACGGTACGCGGTTTCGCTCTCGATCGCCTAGGCGACGAGACGACGATTGATCCGAATGGGTTTCCAACCGGTGGTAATGCGATGATTGTGATGAACACTGAATTGCGGGTGCCGGTCACCGGAGCCATCCAGGCTGTGGGGTTTCTGGACGCCGGCAATGTTTTCGATCGCGTTAGCAATCTCGATCTGAATCGGATTCGGGGCGCTGTTGGATTCGGTGTGCGGTATCGCTCGCCTGTCGGGCCGATCCGGGTTGATCTTGGGTTCAAGCTCGATCGGCGGGAGTTCGCGGGTGAGCAGGAGCCACTCACCGCACTGCACTTCAGCATCGGTCAGGCATTCTGATGGCACGCAGGGGACGGGTGATGTTCGTTGGGGCTGCGCTAGTCCTGTCGCTGGGAGCGCGTCAGGCCCCTCCCACTGGAGATCTCGTCGACCGCGTGCTCGCTGTGGCAGCTAGACAGATCGTCATGCTGTCAGATGTGCGAGCCTTCCTTGAACTCGGTCTTGTTGAGCCACCTGCGTTGGGTGACCCGGTTGCCTACACCCTGACGACCTTGATTGAGCGCCAATTGGTACTCGATGAAGTGGGGCGCTACGTCGTGCAGGAGCCGTCTCGGGGCGACGTTGATACTCGACTGGGGAAGGTCATCGACCACGTCGGTGGCGAGAGGGCGCTAGCCGCGGTGTTGCCGGGCGTCGGTTTTACCGTCGACGACCTCAGACGAGTGCTGCAGGATGACCTTCGAATTGAGCGTTACTTGGCCCGTCGGTTTCCTGGGGCGCGGCGGCCAACCGAGGAAGAACTGTCCGATTATGTTCGGGAGCATCCGGACGAATTTAGGACAGACGGCAGACGACAAACACGGGAGGACGTTCTTCAGGCCGCTCTGGACCGTCTGACTCAACAGTTTCGGCAGGAGTCGATCGATGATTGGGTGACTTCGCTAACACTCCGTGCCGATGTTTTCCGAGTTCCGTAACCTCGTTCCGGACCGACGCGATCGGTCATGGACGGTCGCCTGCCTACCGGCCGTTGGCCGATACCGCAAGG
>DQEK01000444.1:5517-9705 GCA_003533545.1 Acidobacteriota bacterium
CGCCTACCCGCCGTTGGCCGATACCGCAAGTAGTACCTCGATCAGGTTGAAGCCTGCGTGGCAAACGACGGGGCCGATAACACTGCCCCGTCGCAGGTACCAGATTCCCCAAAAGGCCCCCAGCAGCCCCGTGACGATGGCGGCGTCTCGGCCCTGTACCAGATGTCCCAAAGCGAAGACTGTGCTGAAAACGATAAGTCCCGTGACTATGCCGCCCAGGTGGCGCTCAAACCGGCGAAGGATGAAGGCGCGCTGGACCTCTTCTCGAATCCCACCGGCGACCACCGCGACGAACGCGAAGGCAGCAGCAGCGCCAGGCGAGTTGATGAGCGTCTCGAGCGGATTTTCGAGCACATTATGCAACTCTGGGGCGAACCGCATCATGACGGCGAAGGCGGTGGTCGCGAGCAGTAGTGTCCCTGGGACCCAGAGGAGGCCCAAGGCGGCTTCTCGGGCCACCGGCCGGCGGCCAAGCAGCAGTTCGGCCGGTCGTTCGCCATGGGCTCTGAGTAGCACCCAGATTAGCGACAGTAAGAGCACCGCGTCGGCCAACGAGAGGGTCACGACATACGACAGCGTGAGACGTTCCACCTCGACGGGGGGCGCGACACCGACGATCGCCAGCACTGGTATGAGGGCAAATTGAGTGGGAAAACCAGAACAGAGCGTAATTTCGCAGAGAGCGATCAGTCGATCTCGAAAGGTTGGTTGACTCACATCGCTCACGTTTGCCGCGGGCAGGTTCGCCACCGCACTCGCGACGGTTCAATTAGGCCATCGGCGATCAGTTTTCGCAGACTCTATCACGGGTCGAAACAGTCGGTTCTTACTCACATTTGCTACATCTTGAGCTGGTACAGAACTCAACCCACAACATCTTGTGCTATTCCTTGACAATCACAACAGCTAGGCCCATAGTAGGCGACCTGGGCGCGCGCGTTGTTTTGAGGGTCTGCTGAGTCCTTTTTTGCCGGTTCGGTTTTGGTGTAGCGTCGTTGGTTTCATGCGCGGAATCCACATAAATAGTGTAGCGCCGCCAGCAGGTTTACGGTGTGCCTGCGGGATCGCCAACGACAGACCAAGGAGCGTTTCCTGAGTCGTGGATTTTCCTTTGCTGGTGGCAGGGGATGGGCATTGTCCCGATGTTGCGCTTGAGAGAGCGCTGGTTGTGAAGTCGTGGTGGGGTGCGTCCACCCACCCAATCTACGTGGCACGATCGCGTGTCGTGTGTCGGAAGGGGGTCTAGATGCCGAGAGGCGCTACTCGTGAAACGGAGGCTGCCCAGCGGGTGACCATGGACACCCGGGTGGTCGAGCAGCCTGGTCTGGAATTCCCACGGTTTTTTTCTCGAGAAGACGTCGACCCGTTCGACGAGTTCGAGTGGGAATCTAGAACCGCCTTGATTGGGAGCGAGCAGGGCGAAGTCGTTTTCGAGCAACGCGACGTCGAGATTCCAGCGTTCTGGTCGCAACAGGCAACCAACATCGTCGTGTCGAAGTACTTCCGCGGTCAGATGGAATCGCCGACCCGCGAACGCAGTGTCAAGCAGCTCATCGGCCGCGTTGTTGACACTATTACCGAGTGGGGACGGACGAAGGAGTATTTCGCGAGTGAGGACGACCTTCAGGCATTCAGCGACGATCTGAAACACCTGCTGGTCTACCAAAAGGCGGCCTTTAACAGTCCAGTTTGGTTCAACTGCGGGTTTGAGGAGGCTCCGCAGTGTTCGGCATGCTTTATCAATTCCGTCGAGGACACGATGGAGTCGATTCTGACTCTGGCTCGAACTGAGGGGATGTTATTTAAGTTTGGTTCTGGCACCGGGACCAACCTGTCGTCGATCCGCTCGTCTCAGGAGCAACTTAAGGGCGGTGGAACGGCGTCTGGACCGGTGTCGTTCATGAAGGGGTACGACGCGTTTGCCGGTGTCATCAAGTCGGGCGGTAAGACGCGGCGAGCGGCCAAGATGGTCGTGCTCGACGTGGACCACCCGGACGTGGTGGACTTCATCAACTGCAAGGTCGACGAAGAGCGAAAGGCTTGGGCTCTGATTGATGCGGGCTACGACGGTTCCTTTACCGGAACGGCGTATTCCTCCGTGTTCTTCCAGAATTCAAACAACAGCGTCCGAGTGTCCGACGAGTTCATGCGTTCCGTTCTTGATCATGGCGACTGGCAGACGCGGGCGGTCACTGACGGCCGTGTGATCGACACCTACAAGGCGCACGAGCTTATGCGTTTGATCGCGGAAGGCACGCACGTGTGCGGCGATCCCGGCATGCAGTTCGATACATCCATCAACGATTGGCACACCTGCCCGAATACCGATCGCATTCGTGCGTCGAACCCCTGCTCGGAATACATGTTCTTGGACGACTCCGCGTGCAACCTAGCTTCCATGAATCTGATGAAATTTGTGGATCAGGACGCCGGTAACTTCGATGCCGAGGCGTTCGCGGCGGCCGTGCGTACGCTCATCACCGCGCAGGAGATCATCGTCGACAATGCGAGTTACCCCACTGAAGCGATCGGCCGAAACAGCCGTTCGTACCGACCGTTGGGATTGGGCTACGCCAACCTCGGCGCACTGTTGATGTCTCGCGGAATTCCGTACGACAGCGACGAGGGGCGTGACTGGGCCGGTGTGCTGACGGCGCTCATGACCGGGGAGGCATATGCTCAGTCGGCGCGCATCGCCCGTGATCAGGGCGGACCGTTCAGTGGCTTCGCAGCGAACCGCGAGCCGTTTCTACGTGTCATGCGGAAACACCAGGACGGGTTACAGGGGATTGATGCCGAGCGCGTGCCGGAGGCCCTTTTCGCCAGTGCTAGTCAGTCTTGGTCTGACGCGGTGAAGTTGGGCGAAGAGTTCGGTTATCGCAACGCCCAGGCCACGGTGTTGGCTCCGACTGGAACCATCGGTTTCATGATGGATTGTGATACGACAGGGGTCGAGCCTGACATCGCTCTTGTCAAATACAAGAAACTGGTTGGTGGCGGGCTCATGAAGATAGTGAATAACACCGTGCCAATGGCGTTGCAGCGACTAGGCTATCCGCAGGACCAGGTTGACGCGATTATTGCCTACGTCGACGAGCACGAGACGATCGAGGGGGCCCCTCATCTTGACGCTGATCATTTGTCGGTGTTCGACTGCGCTTTCAAGCCGGCTCAGGGGTCGAGATCGATCCACTACATGGGCCACATCAAGATGATCGGAGCGACCCAACCGTTTATTTCAGGTGCTATCTCGAAGACTATCAACGTGCCCACTGACGCAACGACGGAAGACATCGAGCAAGCCTATGTCGACGCGTGGCGCTTGGGTACTAAGGCCGTGTCCATCTACCGAGACGGCAGTAAGCGGACGCAGCCGCTCAACACGTCGCGCGCGGTTACGGCGGCCGACGCCGGGGCGGAGCATGCGACACCAGTGCCAGCGCGCCGACGGCTGGCTGATGAGCGGCAGGCGATGACCCACAAGTTCGATATCGCAGGCCACGAAGGCTACATCACGGTCGGTTTGTTTGAAGATGGTTCGCCTGGCGAGATCTTTCTTGTGATGGCGAAAGAGGGATCAACAATTTCTGGGTTTGCGGACGCGTTTGCGCAGGCGGTGTCGTATGCGCTGCAATATGGAGTTCCGTTGCAGGTACTGGTCGACAAGTTCAGCCACGTTCGGTTTGAGCCATCGGGTATCACTAAAAATTCAGATGTGCGGGTTGCGAAGTCGATTGTCGACTACATCTTCCGGTGGATGGCGACCAAGTTCCTTTCACAGGAAGCTCAGTATCACGCCGGGGTTAACGTGGATGTGGCCGAGCCGTTGGCTAGCGGGGCGGAAACCGCTCCTGCGGGGGACGGGGAGGCGAGTTCAGGGGCACCGTTTGCCATTCAAAACGACCAGGATGCGCCACCCTGTTCCACGTGTGGCTCAATCATGATTAGGAACGGAAGCTGCTACAAATGCGTCAACTGCGGCGCCACCAGTGGGTGTGCGTGAGCGGGGAGTCCTGGGTGGCGAGCACAGGGCCGGTGGTTCGTGCGTGGAATCAGTCGTCGCCCGTTTCGTGAGCGTTGCGCTCCCGTAGCTGTCCGAAGTAGGCCAGCCCAAACAGTACGGCACCCAGTAACGCCCGGGCAACTTGGGGTTCCGGTGCGACCTGCCCGTACAGGTGCACCGCGTTG
>DQEK01000300.1 GCA_003533545.1 Acidobacteriota bacterium
GTCGAGGCACATAGGTGCCTTACAGACGACGAAATACCTCCGGTGACGCAAGATTGCGATTACTGCACCTATTACGCATCGGTGACAGACGTTGTGCAAGCTAGCCCCAGCGGCTAAGGCAAGCAGGGTACCCAGAAATTTGTTCCAGTGAGGTCAGCTGGTAGCGTCGCCCGGAAGGCCATTGGATGGTGGAAGGGCTTTCGGCACGTTCGTCAGTGCCACCGGGCCCCGTCGAGAGGTTACGACTGTTAGTTACACGGGCTTGGGGGCATCGCGTTAGTCCACGTAGTTTCTGTGAGCGAAGGTGATTGAAATGACGCGGGGCAGCGTTTTTTCAGCAGGCCACTGGGCAGTTGGCGGCACGGTGGTGTTTGTCGTACTCCTCGTTGGGTTATGGGGCGTGAACGGAACCAGAGAAGAGAGTGCGCGGACCCGCATGGCGGTCCAGCGTGGCACTTTCGCTCCGGTCGATGCGGTTGAAATGGGCCGGATGCCTGATGAACTGCGTGAGTCCTCCGGACTCGTTGTCAGCAGGGTCCATCCCGGGGTGTTCTGGACGCACAACGATTCTGGCGATGAGCCTCGTTTGTATGCAATTGATGCAACCGCCAGGCTCCTGGCGACCTTTGAAGTCGAGGGGGCGGCGGCACGAGATTGGGAGGCACTGGCGTTGGGACCATGCCCCGGGTCGAGTGACACGTCATGCCTCTATGTGGCCGACGTCGGTGACAATGGATTCCAGCGCGAATCAGTGGCGATCTATATCATCGAAGAACCGGATCCGTCTGTCGGCAACAGTACGGTGGCACTGTTGGGGACGGTGCCTTTTGCCTACCCTGATGGTCCGCACAATGCCGAAGGGCTTGCCATTACGACGGACGGGGACCTAGTTGTCGTCACGAAGGAACGCGACCGAATAACTCAGTTTTTTGAGATCCCGGCTGCTGATGTGAAGATAGCGGCCCGCGATGGGGAGATGCAGACGCTCGCAGCAGGACGGTATTTGCCGATCGAGCCGGATCCGATCGTCGGGCGACTAGTGACCGACGTTGCGCTCAACTCGGACGGTAATGTACTGGCTGTGCGCACTTATTCAGAAGTTTACTTTTTTCGCTGGCCGGTGACTGAGCGGGTCGAACAGGTAGCCGAAGCCTGTTTTCTGGGTGAAGTGGAACCGCAGGGGGAAGGGATAGCGTTCCGCGACGATGGTCGACTCGTGCTGACTAGTGAGTCGACACTGGAGGGGGCAGGCTACCTGCGGGCGATACGGTGTCCTGGCGTTGGGGGATAGTTCCGACGCTTGGTGGATGTCTCGGTTATGTCCGGTCACAGGCTTCGTGCTGGCGCGGTTCTTGTGGCCAGCCAAACGATTTATTCAGTTACCATCAACGTTTCCACGCTAGGTCGTGGAGATTGCTACCGTGCCGATTATTCTGAAGCGAAGGGACCGCAGTCTAGACCGAGAAAACCCATCACGTGTATTGGGGTGTCCTGCGCCTACGAGTCACAGCAGCGCGTTTCGAGTCGTGTCAGTAGTACTTCTGCTCCTGATGGTGCATTTCGGGCGCGATGTTGCGAATGCACAGTCGCCCGAGCTGGTGACCGACCGTCCAGACCAGACCGAGTCGGCCACAGTTGTGGCCGGAGGGCTGGTGCAGGTGGAGATGGGATACCTGTTTGCTCGAGATGGCGGCGTTGACCGCTATGAGGTACCAGGTACGCTGGTTCGCGTTGGTCTTGGCGGCCGAACGGAACTCCGCGTCGGTCATACTGGTGTGGCGGGAGGAGCCGAAGGTCGCGGTGCTGGCGACAGCACGCTTGGTGCCAAGTTCAATCTCATCGGACGCGCTGATGGCTGGCTCCCAGAGCTCGCTATTCTAGGGGGAGTATCGCTTCCAACCGGAGACCACGGGTTTTCGAGCAGCGGTGTTGACCCGTCGTTCCTTTTTTCACTCGCCTACGAACTCTCGCCGAGGTTGTCGTTTGGTGCAAACGTTGGGTCGGCATGGGAGTCGTCCTCGGAGGAGTCTGGGCGGGAAGCAACCCTCCTGTATTCGCTGGTGCTGGGGGGCGGAGTGACCGATCGCTTGGGCGTGTTCTTGGAATTGTTTGGTGACTGGTTGACTACGGGTGCCAATGCGACCGGTGTTTCGGTGGACGGCGGATTTACGTTTCTGTTGGCAGACCTCGTCCAGTTCGACCTCTACGTCGGTCGCGGTTTACGGGGAACAAACGACGATGCTTTTATCGGCACGGGGTTGAGTTTCAGACTGCCGCGATGAGCGCTGACGAGGTGGCTGTTGCTGCTGATGTGGGCTATCGTCGGCTTCGAGCCCAGAGAGAGCGCTGCCGTGAGTGGGATCGATGAGCCGCCGTTGGAAGTGAGCGGACAATGAATCGACAAGAGACGACGAGGCTGGTCCTATTGCTTACGGTCGCCTTGCTGGGCGGTACTGCGTTGGTGTTTGCGCAGACGGCGACACGTTCGAGCCCTTGGGTGCCGCCGCGCACGGCCGACGGTCAACCGGACCTCCAGGGCACTTGGAACAACACGACGATCACGCCTTTCGAACGCCGCGGGGGCCAATCGGAGTTTCTCTCTGAAGAGGAGGCCGGGGCTGCAGAACGTGCGGCCATTGAACGTCGCACTCGGGCTAACGCTCCTAGTCAGCCACGCACGGAGCCATTGCCGGCCGGGGGCAGTACGGGATCAGTTAATCAGTTTTGGTTCGGGCCCCGCTATCAGGTTGTTGGCAGTCGGCGTACCTCTCTGGTGATCGACCCGCCGGATGGACGGGTGCCGCTGCGATCGAGTGCCGAAACCCGTCGAGACTTCTTAGTGGAGCACCGTGCCGACGCCATTGAGAATATGAGTGTTTATAGCCGATGTATCACCCGCGGGGTGCCCGGTACGATGTTCCCGCAGGCGTACAACAATGGGTATCAGATCCTCCAAATTCCGGGGTTTGTGGTTATTCGCGCTGAGATGATGCACGTGCGTATTATCCCGCTTGATGGAACCCCGCATGTGTCCACAAAGATCCACGGGTGGATGGGCGACTCACGTGGTCGTTGGGAGGGTGACACGCTGGTGGTGGAGACCACGAACTTTGACTCTAAAGGGTGGATTTCATCGAATGCTTCGGCTGGTCGGATGCACGCGGTGCCTCAGAGCGAAGCACTCCGGGTAGTTGAACGGTTCCGGCGCGTCGATAGCGACACCATTAACTGGCAGGCGACCATTGAGGACCCGGATGTCTATACGGCACCCTGGACCGTAGAGGTGACGTTCCGCCGCCGTCCCGACTACATCATCTTTGAGTATGCCTGCCACGAGGGAAACCACGCCATTGAGGGCGTGATGGGAGGGCAGCGCGCAGTTGAGCGCGGCGGTGCGACTCGATAACTATCTCTTGGAGCGATCCTCTATCCGTCTAGCTCTCGTGTCCCGGTTAAGTCGGCGGCCGGACGTTAGAATAGGGAGCCATTACCCGACGTGTGCTCGTCGGATATGCGGAGTCTGAGTGTCAGGTTCTTTCGGGGGAGTTTGTCGATGAATTCCACATCTGTCGTTGCTGTGTTAACCGTTTTTGGTCTGGCCGCGTTGGGCTGCGCCGCGGTTGAGAACGAAGACCCTGCTTCTGGAGGTGACTCAGTGTCTGAGGGGAACCCGTTTCTTGCTGAAAGCGACCTTCCCTTCATGCTTCCCAGATTCGATCAAATTGACGACACCCACTATCGGCCAGCGTTTGAACAAGGAATGGCGAACCACTTGGCGGAGATTGAGGCGATAGTGAATGCGACGGCTTCACCGACCTTTGAGAATACGGTCGTCCAGATGGAGCGTTCAGGCAGGTTATTGACGCGGGTAGCCAGCGTGTTTTTCAGTCTGACGTCTGCCGACACCAACGACACCCTAGATGCGATTGAAGCGGACATTGCCCCGGCACTGGCTGCGCATAATGACCAGATTTTACTCAACGACGAGTTGTTTGAGCGGGTTAAGAGGCTTTACGACGAACGTGACGCACTAGGCCTTGACGCCGAGGCGCTGCGACTGCTTGAGGAGTACTACACAGACTTCGTGCGAGCGGGCGCCCGAGCGTCAGTTGCTGAGAAAGAACGACTCAAGGCGATTAATGCGGAATTGGCCACGCTCGGGACGGCTTTCGGCCAGAACGTTTTGGACGAGGTTAATGCGGCTGCGGTGAGCGTGGACACGGAGCAGGAACTCACTGGCTTGTCAGAAAACGAGATTGCGGCCGCCGCCGAGGCCGCGGCGTCGAGAGAGGCCGAGGGCAATTACGTTATCGCGCTTCTCAATACGAGCGGGCAGCCGGCGCTGTCCTCGTTGGAGGACCGAGCGCTCCGTGAGCGCATCATGAACGCGTCGCAAGCACGAGGCAGTCAAGGAGGGGAGTTCGACAACCGAGACATCGTGACGCGGATGGCGAGGCTGCGCGCTGAGCGCGCGCAGATGCTCGGGTACCCAAACCACGCAGCGTACATCCTCGAGCGGCAAACAGCTCAAACGGTCGATGCGGTGAACGAGCGGTTGGCCAGTCTAACGCCGCCGGCCGTAGCGAATGCGCGAACGGAGGCTGTGGATCTCCAGGCGATGATCGGGACGCCGATGGAAGAGTTCTCGCTGGCTAGCTGGGATTGGGCCTATTACACGGAAAAGGTACGGGCTGCTCGTTACGCGTTCGACGCGTCTCAACTCCGACCATATTTTGAAATGGACAGCGTGCTGACGAACGGAGTGTTTTACGCGGCTTCGCAGCTTTATGGGCTGAGCTTCCAGGAACGGTCGGACCTGCCGGTCTATCATCCGGACGTCAGGATTTATGAAGTGTTCGATGCTGATGGTGCGCCGCTTGGCTTGTTCTTGGCCGACATGTACGCGCGTCCTTCGAAGAGGGGCGGGGCGTGGATGAACGCCTACGTGTCGCAGTCGCACCTCATGGGGAGCCAGGCGGTCGTTGCGAATCACCTGAATGTTCCGAAGCCGCCTCCTGGCGAGCCGACACTGCTGACGTTCGACGAAGTGACGACGATGTTTCACGAATTTGGTCACGCGCTGCACGGATTGTTTTCCGATGTGCGCTATCCGTACTTTGCGGGGACGTCGGTGCCGCGCGATTTCGTAGAGTACCCGTCGCAGGTTAACGAGATGTGGGCAACCTGGCCGGAGGTGCTGACAAACTATGCCGTGCACCATGAGACTGGTGACCCAATGCCGACCGAACTACTCGATAAAGTGCTGGCGACGGCGAAGTTCAACCAGGGGTTCGCCACGACCGAATATCTTGCGGCATCGCTGCTCGACATGGCGTGGCATCAGTTGTCCCCGGAGGATGTGCCAGATGCCGATGGCTTGGTTGCCTTTGAGGCGGCGGCGCTTGATAGGGCCGGTGTGGGGTTGGAGGCAGTGCCTCCGCGGTATCGCAGTACCTATTTCTCTCACATCTTCTCCGGTGGTTATTCGGCGGGCTACTACTCCTATATCTGGAGCGAGGTGCTTGATGCCGACTCGGTGGAGTGGTTCAAGGAGAACGGTGGACTGACGCGGGAGAATGGCGACCACTTTCGAGCGAGTTTGCTTTCCCGGGGTGGCGCGGTGGAGGCGATGAAACTGTTCAGGGACTTCCGTGGCGCTGAGCCGAACATCGCACCACTTCTAGACAGACGAGGTCTGAACTGATTCGCCTGCGTGCTGATCGAGGCTTGGCCGTGTGCAGAAATGCCTCTTGTGGCCTTCTCCGCTACGAAATAGACGGCGCCGGCGGACCTAAGTGAGGGGTTGTTAGTTTCGTGTGCTAACGGACGAGATGCCGGGAGAACGCGATGGTTGAAACGCTGCTGGTCCTTGTGGTCGTGCTCGTCGCGTTGCTGCTTGTGCTGCAAGTGCGCGGTGTCAGCGAGAAGGCGCGTCTGGTCGGCGAGCAGGCCGCCGAACGCGCCCGGGCGGAGGCCGGACTGCGCGAGATGGTGCAACCACTCCAAACCCAACTGGAGACCTACCAAAAGGTGGTGAAGGAGCTTGAGACAAACCGGGCCAAGCAGGAAGGTTCGCTCTCGACCCAGTTGAAGGAGCTGAATCGCCAGTACGAAGGTCTTCGGACCCAGACCCACGACCTCGCTTCCGCGCTGAAGCATTCGAGTACCCGCGGGACCTGGGGCGAGATTCAGCTGAGGCGCATTGTGGAGCTTGCTGGGATGGTGCCCTACTGCGACTTTGAGGAGCAGGTGCACGCGAGCGGCGGTGGGCACGACGGTGCGACGAGGCCAGACTTGGTGGTGCGTCTTCCAGGTGGCACGAGTATCGCCGTCGATGCCAAGTCGCCAGGCGATGCCTTTTTTTCGGCGAGTGAGACGGATGATGCGGCCGAGGCCGATCGCCTGCTTGAGCAGTTCGCTGGCAGCGTCGCTGCTCACGTGAAGACCCTCAGCGCGAAGGCCTACTGGGACCGCGTTCAGCCCGCTCCGGAGTTTGTGGTCATGTTCCTGCCCGTCGAACCCATGCTTGCGGCGAGCGCGACCAAGCGGCCACGCCTCTTGGAGGAAGCCTTTGAACAGAAGGTGATTTTGGCGACTCCGACGTCACTGATCGCAGTGCTCCGGGCTGCTGCGTTCGGCTGGCGCCAGGAGAGGATTGCCGAAGACGCGCAGTCTGTTGCTCGGCTCGCGGAAGAGATGGTGCAGCGCGTGCTCACCATGTGGACCTACTTCGAGAAAGTTGGGCGCGGTTTGAATAGCGCGATCGATGCCTTCAACAAGACCGTGGGTTCTTTCGAGCACCGTGTACGTCCGAGCGCACGGCAACTCGAAGAACACGTGCAGAATGTGAAGGACTTGCAGGAAATCGAACCCGTCGCTAAGACCGGCCGCTCTCTTGCCCCGGGTCCCACGGTAGTGGAGGCCAGCGAGCAAAATTCCGCCTAACCCCTCACCACCGAAGAGCCCCCTCTGTCTACATGTTGATGTGTGAGTTGCGTCTGTTTACCGTTTGGGCTACGTCCCTGGCGGGGTGTAACTGGCTTCGCCAGCTTTCTTAAGAGCCTTCACGCCATCCTCAAAGCTCATGAGGGGCACCGTCTTGAGAGAATGGAACGCGCCGCCCGCGGTGATGGCCATTGAGATTGCCGCAGCGCTAATGTTGTCCGGCATATCTGCGATACCAACGATGTCGTGGTCACCGAAGGCAAGGTAGGCAGACTCCACTGATCCGCCCAAGCGCTCAAATACCTGGCTGACGGTTTCCAGGCGATTCTGGGGGTCCTTCACCTGAGCTGCCCACGCCGCGCTCGTATACGAACCCAATACTAGGTATTTAGCCATTTCGCGTCCTTTCAAGAAGATACTCGTGTTTGAACCCAGAGAAGTCGATGGGACCCTAGTAATCGGCTGCAGCCAGTGAGGCGCGGATGATTTCATTGTCGTTTCGCTGCACGACGTGTCGGTTGGCGAATGCTGGATGGGCCCAACTGACGACACGATCAAAGAAGCGTCCAGGTCCATAGCCTGCGGAAGTCGTGGGGTCGATCAGCCGGGTTCGGCTATGTTCCACGTAGCCAGTCGGGGTGAACTCGGCGATGATCAGGTCGCCGTCGTCGTTGTGTACAAAGTAACGGTCGCCGTGCTGCACGATAGAGGCGCCACCCCAACGCGCCTGGGGCGTCATTTCTTCGCTCATCCACAATCGCTCGCCCGTTCGCGCATCCAGTCCTCGCAGCTCGCCGTAACTGCCAACGCCGTACACGTAATCACCGACAACAAGCGGGGTCGTGATCATGGCATGCAGCCCGTCGGTTTGGTCCGGAAGGCTGTCTCGACCGCTGCCCTGCCAGATCATGCTCGCGTCAGGGCGGTCGGTATTGAGTCGCATCATCATCGACCCTCGATAGAACTGCGACACGAGTAGGTAGTCTCCGCCGCGCGCGGGTGTGGCGACCGAAACGCTCTCTCGTACCTCCCAAGGTTCGTTCCAGTACACAGCGCCCGTCTCCGGATTGAGTGAGGTCAGGGCCGTCGGATGCCAGACGATCAGCTGCCTGGCGCCGCCTGCCTCATAGATGACCGGCTGGCCGTAGCCCATCTCGGAGGTGACCTCGATCGCACGCCAGATCTCACGGCCGGTGTGTTTATCGAACGCCATAACGAGTGCGTCGGGTTCCCCACCGACCAGCGTGATCAGGCGGTCGCCGTCGACCAGTGGCGCGCTCGCGACGCCCCAGGTGGGCACGCTGGTTCCATAGTCCGCGATGTAGTCCTTCTCCCAGAGAAGGTCCCCGGTCTCTACGTTGAGGCAGAGCAGTCGGCCGGCAGCCCCGACCACATAGACACGATTCCCGTCGACGGTGGGTGTAGCTCGTGGCCCCACGGCGTAGGAGAACATGAGCATTCTGTAGGAGGTCGACCACTCGTGGGTCCAGAGCAATTCCCCGGTTTGCTCGTCGAGCACCACCAGTCGCTCCGTGCCATCCACGGTTCGTGATTCAGGGTCCTCTTCCCAGTCGGTGACAAAGACCCGACCGTCGGCCACAGCTGGACCGGAATAACCGGACCGGACTGGCACTCGCCAGGTGATTTTCAATTCGTTTGGGAGTTCGTCGACGATGCCGTCTTCGGTCCAGGTGGCCAGTCGGTCAGCCCCTCGCCACTGTGGCCAGTCGTTGGCGATGATGGCCGTTGACGCAAGAAAGAAGCCGATGAGCACCAGGGACAACCCATTAAAGGGAACGCGGGTCGAGTTTGTCATGGAAGTATCTTTCGCTATTCCGGGTTTGTGTTTCGAGTCGATGGCGTGAACGTGGGAAAGCTCGTTACTAGATAGTTGATGCGCTACGCGCGGCACATTTTCGGGATCTGGTCTCGCCCACGAGTGACAACCCTGGCCGGCCCAGTTGCGGACCCATACGTGCGCTGTCGGAAGATGGTCAGGCAAGCGACAGCACGTCGAGGCTGCCGGAGCTGTTCCCGATCCGTTCCACCGGGAAACCAAGCTTCTCCATGATGGCCATTAACAGATTAGCCATCGCCGTGTCTTCCGGATAGGTGATGTGTCGGCCGCCGTCCAGACCGCCTGCCGCTCCACCTACCAACATGATTGGAAGGTTAATCGGCGCATGGGCGTTCGAGTTCGACATGCCGGCTCCGTAGAGTAGCAGCGAGTGGTCGAGCAAGGAGCCATCGCCGTCCGGAGTCGATCGCATTTTTTCGACGAACTCCGCGAACAGCGAAACGTGAAAGGTGTTGATCTTCGACATGATTCCGATCTTGGCGGGGTCGTCGAGGTGGTGCGATAGCGGGTGGTGGGCATCGGGGATCCCGATCTCATTGTAGGTTCGACCGCTGATTTCTCGTCCCACCATGAAGCTGACAACCCGGGTTAGGTCGGTTTGATATGCCAGAAGCTGTAGGTCGAACATCAACCGCATGTGTTCCTCGAACGTGGCAGGAACGCCTGCCGGTTGTTGCACCAATGGCAGCGTCCGGTCACTTTGCTCCTCGGCTTTCTGGATGCGTCGTTCGATGTCACGGACGGCGTCGAGATACTGATCGATCTTGTGACGGTCCTCGGGACCGAGTCCACGCTGTAGGGTGTCGACCTTTTCCGTAACGGAATCAAGGATGCTGCGGTCTTCCTTCAACCGTGCCTGGCGTACGCTCGGGTCGGTGCTTCCGGTGTCGCCGAAGAGCCGCTCGAAGACCACGCGCGGGTCGTTCTCCATCGGGAGCGGCGTGGTCGGTGTTCGCCACGAGATCGTATTGGTGTAGGCGCAACTGAAGCGTGCGTCACACGAACCGGCAAAGTCACGACCGTCAAGGGCTAACTCGAGCGAGGAGAGCTGCGTGTGCTGCCCCAGGTGACTGCCAAGCATTTGGTCGATCGACGTGCCCGATTCGATTTCCGCCCCGTCGGTCATCTTGCCGGGAACGCCGGTGAGGAATTTCGTCGACGCGCCGGCATGAGCGCCGCCGCCGGGACCGGGGTTTAGGCCGGTCAGTACGAGCGTTCGGTCTCGGAACGGCACCATCGGCTGCAAGATCGGTGAGAAATCGAAGGCGCTTCCATCTCCCTTCGGGGTCCAGTGCTGCATTGCCATCCCGTTCGGCACGTACAGCACGCCGAACCGACGCATCCCCCGCGCTGGTGTGTTGCGGATGGCCGAGACGGCCGGCACCATACCGTCGAGTAGCGGTAATGCCAACGTTGCACCGAGGCCGCGGAGGACCGTGCGCCGCGGAATCGCCTTCTTGGTGATGATCATGACCCTGTACTCCGCATGAGAAATGGAGGGCTTTCGACGATGCCCAGCACGAGTGAGGACCAGCGGTAGTCGGTCGCCGCCGCGTTCCGTGTGATCCGTCGGACCGTCGGGTAGTCGAAATGTTCAAGCGACCGACCGAGTGCGTAGGCCAGTAGTTTTTCGGTGACCGTGTTCACCAACGGTTCGGGGTTGTCTACGAGTAGCGCTCGTAACCCCGAGAGTCCATCAAACGTAGTGCCGGTCGGCATGGCACCGGAGGCGTCAATCTGTGCGCGCGCGTCGGTCGTTCGCCACGCGCCGATCGCATCGAAATTCTCCAAAGCGAAGCCGAGCGGGTCCATCGGAGCGTGACACCCCGCACAGACGGGGTTCTCGCGATGCTGTTCCATCAATTGACGGGCCGTGGCGGGTTGTCCGTCGCGACCGCGGTTGGGAAACGATGGCACATCGGGTGGGGGAGCAGGTGGAGGACTACCGAGTAGGTTCTCAAGCACCCACTTTCCCCGCAGGACCGGTGAGGTTCGATTGGGATAGGACGTGACGGTAAGGAGCCCGCCGTGCGCAAGTAGGCCGCCGCGCCGCTCGTCGCTGAGCGTGACCTTCCGGAACCGGTTGCCGTACACCCCTCGGATTCCGTAGTGCGCGGCGAGTCGTTCGTTGACGAAGGTGTAGTCAGCGCCGAGTAGATCGACGATGCTCTGGTCGTCACGAACAATACTCTCGACGAACAACTCCGTCTCTCGCTTGAAAGCGCCGCGGAGATTCTCGTCGAATGTCGGAAATATGTTGGGGTCGGGTGTCACATTCGGGATGTTGCGAAGGAGAAGCCATTGTCCGATGAAATTGTCGACCAGTGCTGATGCTCTAGGGTCGGCCAGCATACGGTGCACCTGACCGGCTAGGACCGCCGGGTCACGGAGCTCACCGCTGATCGCAAGGTCAAGCAACGCCTCGTCTGGGATAGTGCTCCAAAGAAAGAACGATAGTCGAGAGGCCAACGCGATGGAACTAACTGGGTAACTGGTGCCTGGTGCGGTTCCCTCCGCGTCACGTTCGACGCGAAAGATGAATTCCGGATCGGCGAGCATCCGTTGCAGAGCCAGCTGGATCCCGGCTTCGAAACCGTCGGTACGACCACGGGTTTCGTAAAAATCAAGCAGTACATCGAGATCGCGTTCGCCTACGGGGCGGCGGTAGGCTCGACGCGATAACTTCGACAGAATCTCTTTGGCGCAGTCCGCAGCGGGGTCACCGCGATCGGGGTGGCACGTGAAAATCGTGCGCCGACTGGCGGTGTCTCCAGGGCCATCGATCCGATGCGGTCCGCCGATGTCGACGCGATCGACCAACGCGTTCCCGTTCCACCGTTCGTTGATCGCGAGGGGAAAGCCGGTTTGTCTCGGTTGTAGGACACCTTCCGGCTGCCAGAGCTTACGTTCAAAGGAGATTCCGACCACCCGCTCACCGGCCTCGGCGTTGAAGGTGACCTCGAGGTCATTGTCTGCCTCCAGCACGTAGGTTTCCCAGTCTGGATGACCGAACAGTGGGGTGTTTCCGGCAAAGCTGGCGGGCACGGGGGTTGCGTGGGGCGGAGCCGCACCTCCGACGGTAAAGCGTTTGATGAGCCGGCCATCTACGCGAACGTCGAGTTGCTGCGGCGTACCGAGGCCGCGGATGTAGTCGGTGTAAGTGCGTTGGAGTCGAAGCTTGATCGAGTATTGACCGTTAACCGGGAACCGATGCCGAATGGCGATGCCCCCACGGGACCCGAACGGTAAGTCCTCGCTCAGTCGGTCGTCTTGATACATGAGCAGCGGGACGCTGTGAGTTTCGGTCGTGGCCACGGGTGGTGATAGCCCAACGGCAAGTCGGCTGACCTTTCGTGCGGTCGACATGTAACGCTCTAGCAGCGTCGGAGAGACCGAGAGGACAGCAGCCATGTTGTCGAAGCCGTGCTCGTCGGCGTCGTCTGCGGGCAGCAGGCCGGAGACATCAACTTTGACCTTGAGCAGGTCGCGGATTGCGTTCTGGTATTCCGCACGGTTGAGGCGATGAAAAGTCTCGGTCCGGCCGGCTACCGGTCTGGCGAGTGCGGCTCGGTCGAGTTCGGTCTCGAGGTAGGAGACCAGCGCTGCCGTGGCGGTGTGGTCTGGCCGAGGCCGTCCCGGCGGCGGCATAGCGCCCACTCGAAGTTTTCGGATCACGTGCTCCCAGACCGCGGCTCCGGTGTTAACCCGAGTCAGGTCCATCGTATCGAGGGCAAGCCCCGCGGTGTTCAACTGGGAGTTGTGACAGGTGATGCAGTAGCGGTCGAGCAGAGTCCGGTGTGGCGTGGTCGCCCCCGGAACGGGAGCAGGCTGGCCTTCTCCCGCGGTTAACTCCACGGAAGCCGTGCCGGCGAGGACCGCGCAAGCCAACAGGAAGGCGGAAAAACTTGGTTTCATCCTGTTTCCAAGGGCGTAGCGCCCGACCTGACGCTTCTGATGGTCACCGATGACTGAAACATTGTCAACGATTCCACGGCCACGGTAGCATGGGGCATGCGGCGCGGGAATCCACGGGAGCTGTCTGGTATGTCGATGGCCATCGGACTGGTGCTCGTCGTGAGTGCGGGACCGGCGGTCGGACAGGTGTCACAAGGGCGCCTGATCGACGCGGTCAAGCGGCAGGATGTGACGGCGATCGAAGCTCTGCTGAGAGACGGCGCTGAGGTTAACGAAGCGCAGGGTGATGGTGCGACCGTGTTGCATTGGGCGGTCTACCTGGACGATGCGCCCACAGTGCGAGCGTTGCTCGCCTCGGGCGCCAGGGTTGGGGTGACGAACGACCTTGGCGTGACTCCACTGTGGTTGGCCTGTAACAACGGAAGTGCCACGCTGGTCTCTGTCTTGCTCGGTGCCGGCGCGAATCCCAATGCCGCATTGCCATCCGGCGAGACTCCTCTGATGACGGCGTCTCGCACCGGTAATGCCGACGCGGTGCGGGCGCTGCTCGCGTATGACGCAGACGTGAGTGCGAAGGAAACTTCACACGGACAGACGGCGCTCATGTGGGCCGTGGCGCAGCGGCATTCCGCGGTCGTCGCGGCGCTGCTTGGCCACGGTGCGAGCGTACGTGATCGCTCGAAGGCCTACCCACAGGTGATTAGTTCGTCCGGCAATGCGGATCGCAGTGGTGTGTATGAGATTGACCAGGGTGGGTATACACCGTTGTTGTTTGCGGCTCGTCATGGCGACCTGGCATCTGCCCGGTTGCTCGTGGCCGCTGGTGCCGATGTGGGCGATGTCGCCGCGATGGGGACCAGCGCATTAGTCGTAGCCGCCCACAGCGGGCACGGAGCCGTTGCGGAATTCCTGCTGGAACAGGGGGCCGATCCATCGGCTGCCGGAGCTGGATACACGGCGCTGCACGCGGCTGTGCTACGGGGTGAGGTGGCTCTGGTTGACGCCCTGCTGACAAATGGTGCCGACCCGGATCCTAGCCTAATCCGCGGGACGCCAGCTCGACGGGTCAGTGCCGACTGGGGGCTGCCCCACAGCATGATCGGCGCGACGCCACTCTGGCTGGCGGCGCGGTTCCGCGAGCCTAAAATCATGCGTGCCTTGACCGAACATGGGGCGAATCCGTTGACCGTGGTCGGTGGTACGACGGCGGTAATGGCGGCGCTCCAGGGGGGGACGACTCGGGGGCGCTTTGGGATCACGTCAGTCGACGCCGGCGAGGAGAGACGTCGTACCGTCGACGCGGTAACACTCGCGCTTGATGCTGGGGCAGATGTTAACGGCCAACGTGAAAACGGTGACACCGCGCTGCACGTTGCGGCCACTCGCCGACTCGACGACGTGATCGAATTGTTGGTCGCTCGTGGTGCGACCCTTGACGTTCGCAACGCGAGCGGACAGACCGCGTTGGGGTTGGCGATGTCGGGGCCGCAAGGGACGGCCGCGCTCTATACCCCGGGCGGAGGCAGTTCCAGCACAGTGTCGCTGCTGCGTGGGCTTGGCGCGACCGACGAGGGCAGTCGGCCGGACTCTGACGATGCTCGGTGATCGGCGATGCTTGGCGCTGCACGGGGTCCGGCGGCGGGAGCGGGGCGTTTCCGGCCAGTAGCGTGAACGAGACTATGCGACACATGCGGCGCGCCCTGGTCGTCACGCTTATGGTCACGGCCATGGATGTGGTGCTTGAGCCGGCGAGTGCTCAGGAGGTGGGGCCGGTCAATCGGATTATTGACCGCCTGCAGCAGGACCGACCCGCGATCGGTACGTTCACCCGATCCGCTAATCCAGACCTGGACTTTGTCGTTATCGACACGCAATACGGCGAGTTTGACATTGGTGCGGTGGAGCAGGCCTTGGCTCGAATGCAGACAGGAAACGGGGCGCCAACTGCCGCGCCGATTGTGCGCATTCCGTATGAGGCGAGAGAGTCTCCGCAGACAGTGGTCGGGCAAGTGCTTGATGCCGGTGTGTTCGGGGTGATGTTTCCCGACATCGAGACGAAGGAACAGGCGGCGACTGCCATAAGTTCGATGCGATTCGTGCAGCCGGCAGGAGCACACGGTGAGACACCACCTGGTCTACGGGAGTTTGTGCCTGGTTCGGCGCCGGAATTTTGGGGGCTGAGCGATCGGGAGTACCAGTCTCGGGCTGACATCTGGCCACTCGATCAGTCCGGGGCCCTGATTGCGATGCTGCAAATTGAATCGCTAACAGCGGTCGATCATCTCGATGACATTCTCGATGTTCCCGGGATTGGTGCGATTTTCTTGGGTCCAACCGACCTGGCCGAGTCAATTGGCGCGACCGGCCCCAACGCTCCGAGGGTGGAGGCGCTTGTGCAAAGGGTTCTCGGAGTGTGTCTTGAGAGGAATGTTCCCTGCGGGTATCCGATCGTAGCGCGAACGCCGGAAGACGCTGAACGCGAGACGGCGAGACGCCTGAACGAAGGTTTTAAGGTGCTGGCGGTTATGACCGTTTCGAGATAGGCCGAAGAAGTGTCTGACCAGGGAGGCTGCAAGATGACCGTGCCGATACTCCGTGTTCTCGTGTTCGTCGCCGCACTTCTACTGCAGCCTGTCGTGTCGTGGGCGCAAGGCGGGACCGTCGACGGCGAGTGGCGTTTCTACAACGGGGACGCCGGCAGCACACGATATGCGCCTTTTGACCAGATCAACCCTGACACCGTTAAGGATTTATCGATCGCGTGGCGTTGGACGCCGGAGCACGATGGGCCACGTCCTGAGACCAACTATCAGGTGACGCCGCTCATGGTGGGCGGGGTCCTCTACGTCACAGCTGGTGCTGAGCGCGACGTAGTTGCGCTCGATGCTAAGACCGGCGAGACGCGGTGGGTGTGGAGTTACAACGAGGGAGCTCGGGGCGAGGCCGCCCCACGCAAGAATCATCGCGGTGTGTCGTACTGGACTGACGGTAGCGAAGAACGCATTGTCTACATCACTCCTGGCTACAACCTGATTTCTCTCGATGCGAGAACAGGGCGACCGGACCCGCGGTTTGGTCTAGAGGGAGTCGTCGATCTCTTCGACGGTCTTGATAGGCCGAGGCCACGGCCTGGCGCCATCGGGTCGACTTCGCCGCCGATCATCGTCAAGGACGTTATCGTGGTTGGCTCAGCGCAGCCGGCCTTTGCTCCGTCTAGGGAGAACATCGCTGGATTTGTCCGTGGGTACGACGTGAAAACAGGCGAACGACGTTGGATCTTTCACACTATCCCCGTGGCGGGTGAGTTCGGCAACGATACGTGGGAGGAGGACTCCTGGAAATACACTGGCAACACCGGTGTGTGGGCTCCGATGTCGGCCGACATGGAGTTGGGGTACGTCTATCTGCCGATCGAAACCGCGACCAATGACACCTACGGCGGCGACCGGCCTGGAGACAACCTGTTTGCCGAAAGTCTTGTGTGTCTCGACGCTGCTACCGGCGAGCGCATCTGGCACTTCCAGTTCGTGCATCATGGGGTTTGGGACTGGGACACGCCGAACGCGCCGATATTGCTAGATGTCACAGTCGATGGCCGCCCCATTAGGGCAAT
>DQEK01000183.1 GCA_003533545.1 Acidobacteriota bacterium
CGCGGGCCGCGGATGATGGTCTACGCGCCGAACGGAGACCTCTTTGTGAGCTCTCCGACGACAAATTCGATCCACGTCCTGAGGGATACGAATAACGACGGCGTGTTCGAAGCCCGCGGCATCTTTGCTGACGGAGAGAGTGCACCGGCACCCGCACGCCCACCGGCACCAGTCCCGGAAGGGCGCCGACCGGCACCTCGCTTGGGGGTACTCGAAGGTCCACAGTCGCTCGTGCCTAACCCCTCGGCCTGCACTCCGTCTCCAGACTACCTGCAGCGTGGTCAAGGCGGATTGCGCTTGCCGTTCGGCCTCGCCTTCCGCGACGGCCACCTATACGTGGGAAATACCGACTCACTCGTCCGGTTCGAGTATCGGAGCGGCGACATGGAAGCACGAGGCGCACCGGAGAAACTGCTCGACCTGCCGACCGGGGGGCACTCAAGCCGCAACATCGTATTCAATCGGGCCGGAACCAAGCTATACGTCGCGGTCGGCTCGGCTTCAAACAGCGATGCTGGCGAAGACTGTCGTCGGGCCGCAATTCTGGAAGTCGACGCCGATGGCGCGAGCGCTCGCGTCTACGCATCCGGTATCCGCAATCCAGTGGGCCTGTCGCTGCAGCCCGGCACGGATGTGGTGTGGACCACGACCAACGAGCGCGACAACCTCGGGGACGACCTCGTGCCGGACTACGCGACATCCGTCAAGGACGGTGGCTTCTACGGGTGGCCGTACTCCTACATTGGCCAACATTACGATCCGAAGTTTGTCGGGGCATTTCCCGACCTCGTCGAACGCGCGGTCGTGCCGGACGTACTCTTTCCTGCACATTCGGCTCCGCTCGGCATGACGTTCTACACAGGCACAGAATTTCCCACGAGATATCGTAACGGCGGGTTCGTGGCGCTGCACGGGTCATGGAACCGGACAGTCCCATCGGGCTACCGCGTTGTGTTCTTCTCGATGTCGAACGGCCGTCCTGGAGTCATCGAAGATTTTATGACCGGGTTCCTGGCCAACACCGGCGAGAACGGCACTCAGGTGCAGCAGTGGGGACGTCCGGTCGGCCTGGTCGTTTCGCCGGATGGGGCCTTACTAGTCTCAGACGACAGCGGAAACCGAATCTGGAAGATCAGCGCGACAAGTGCTGCGAACACCCGTTAACTCAAGACCGTGATGACAAGCAGCCGAACGGCCATTTGCTCAGGTTGCGTGATTCTGGCGACGCTTGCGGCCGGCCCGACCATCATGGCAGGCCAACACGGTGCCACCGGTGGGGAGTGGCGTAGTTACGCAGGAGACCCGGGGAGCACCAAGTATTCACCTCTGGCCGAAATCACCTCGGAGAACGTTGGCAATCTAGCCATTGCGTGGCGCTGGGCGTCGGTGGACGGCCGGCTTGATCTCGATGAGCTGCGCGCGCAGCACCCCGCGCTGCAGGTCGCCAACGACACAGCGAACGTCAGCATCAACGGGCTCAAGGGCACCCCATTAATGGTCGGAGACGCGCTCTATCTCAGCACGGCGCTATCACAGGTGGCCGCCATCGACGCGACGACCGGGCAAACCCGCTGGGTGTACGACCCCCAGAGTTACGCCGCCGGCATCCCGATCATGGTGCTCGGATTCAGTAACCGCGGTCTGACCTACTGGTCCGACGGAGAGCAGGAACGCATCATCTGGGCCACGGGAGATGCGAGGCTCCATGCCGTTGACGCTCAAACCGGGCAACCGGTGCTCGAGTTCGGTGACGGCGGCAGCGTCGACCTGATGCGCGGCATTCCTCGGGCGCGGCGTAACCCACCGCCGATCAACTATTCGGTCACCTCGCCGCCGGTAGTCTGCAACGACGTCATTATCGTGGGGTCAGCGGTATCCGACCAGCCACGGTTCAAGGAGTCGCCACCAGGGCACGTCCGAGGCTTCGATGCGCGAACCGGCGAGCTGCGCTGGACGTTCCGCACCATCCCCGACCCGGGCGAGACCGGATACGACACCTGGGAGGATGGCGCGGCGTCGTACACGGGGAACGCCAACGTCTGGACGATGATGAGCGCCGACCCGGAGCTCGGGTATGCCTACCTGCCGGTCGGCAACGCCACGAACGACCACTATGGCGGTCATCGACCGGGGACGAATCTGTTCGCCAATAGCCTGGTCTGCGTAGAGTGCGAGACCGGAGAGCGAGTCTGGCACTTTCAACTCGTCCATCACGATCTCTGGGATTACGACCCACCCGCCGCGCCGACCCTGGTGGATATCGTCGTCGATGGGCAGCCGATCCAAGCGGTGGCGCAGGTCACCAAGCACGCATTCACATTCGTCTTCGACCGCCTGACCGGCGACCCAGTCTGGCCTATTGACGAGCGTCCGGTCCCGGCCTCTACCGTACCGGGCGAGTGGACATCGCCAACTCAGCCATTCCCGACGCGGCCGCCCCCCTTCGATCGACAGGGCGTGACCGAGTCTGACCTGATCGACTTCACACCGGAACTGCGGGCCGAGGCCGTTGAGATCCTACGTGACTACGTATACGGCCCCATTTTCACGCCGCCGTCGCTCATCGGCACCGGCCCCCGTGACACCCGGGGCACCATCGAGCTGCCTGGCTATACCGGTGGCGCGAATTGGAACGGCGCGGCAGTCGACCCGGAGACGGGTTTTCTCTATGTGGGGTCGACCACACAGCCCATCATTCCGGCACTCGTCGAATTAGGTCCAGACCGCTCTAACCTTCGCTACACGCGTGGTCGGATGCGACCGCCGGCGGGGCCAGATGGCCTACCGTTATTCAAGGGACCATACGGACGAATCACTGCCATCGACCTCAACCGAGGCGCCATCGCTTGGCAACGAGCAAATGGTCGTGGCTCTCCGGCCATCCGAGACCATGCACGGTTGCGTGACGTCGCCCTGCCGCCGCTCGGCGGAGGCCGCGACTTCCTGCTTGTAACCGCAACGCTGTTGTTCAGCGGACAACAAACACCCGGAGTCGATGGCACCTGGGTGCTGGCCGCGCGCGACAAATCGAGCGGCGAGTTACTCGCAGAGGTTCCGTTGCCGGGCCGGACGATCGGCTCCCCGATGACTTACGAAGTCGACGGCCGACAGTATGTCGCGCTCACCGTTCGGGGTAGCCGGGACAACCCACCAGAACTGGTCGCCCTGGCGTTGCCCTGACGATCCGACGTTGCAGCTCACGCCGGGTTCGCCGCTCACACGTTGGCGACGCGTCGGACCGTTTCAACTTCGCAGCGATGGCGTACGCTTCCACATGACACTCCCGAGCCTTCCGCAGCGGACGTCGACGACTACGGCCTGCAGGAAGATCACGCCATGACGCGGCACACCGCCACCTCCGTGCTCCCGGTCGTCGTCAGCGGCTGCCTGCTGGTGATGCTGTCGTTCGGATATCGCGCCGGCTTTGGTCTGTTCGTTCAACCGATTTCGGAGGCACGCGGCTGGGGTCGAGACGCCCTGTCGCTTGCGCTGGCCGTCCAGAACCTCACATGGGGCGTGGCCGCCGTCGTCGCCGGGGGGCTGGCCGACCGCTACGGAAACCTGCGGGTGCTGTTGGCGGGCGTGGCCTGCTACGCCGCCGGCATGTGGGCCATGGCCCATGCCGCTACCGAAACCCAGCTCATGTTCACAACGGGCCTCCTAGTGGGCGCCGGTGTCGCGGGCACCTCGTTCGGCATCGTGTTACCTGCCTTCGTACGAGCGGTTCCCGAGGAACGGCGGGGCTGGGCACTAGGTCTGGGTACCGCGGCTGGCAGCCTCGGGCAGTTCCTGGTGGTCCCCCTGATGCAGGAACTCATCGAGCTCTTTGGCTGGTCCCTAGCGCTCCAATACCTCGGCGCGTCGGCGCTCGTGATGGCGCTGCTCGCGATGCCGCTGGCGCCATTCGGCGGTGCGGCGAACGAAACCAACCCGATACCAGGGTCACTCAGTCAGGTGCTACGACGGGCGGTGGGGGTGCGATCGTACCGGCTCCTCGTGGCCGGGTTCTTTGTGTGCGGATTTCACGTGGCCTTCATCACCGTCCACATGCCAGGTTATCTGGTCGATTCCGGATTCGATGCGCGAGTCGCGGCCTGGAGCATTAGCCTGATCGGATTCTTCAACGTCATCGGCGCCTACTACTCTGGCCTCGCGTCAGGTCGCCATCCGCTACGCAAGATCTTGGCCTTCATTTATCTAGGTCGAGTAATCGCGATCGGCCTGTTCCTGTTCACCCCCTTGTCGTTAACGAGTGTAGTGACCTTCAGTGCCCTGATGGGGCTCCTGTGGCTGGCAACGGTGCCTCCGACATCCGCCCTCGTGGCCGAGTTTTTCGGCACGCGGTACATGACGTTTCTCTATGGCATCGTGTTTCTCAGCCACCAGCTGGGCAGCTTCACCGGTATCTGGCTTGGCGGCTGGTTGTATGAGAACGCCGGAAGCTACGACGGGATCTGGATCGCCGCCATGGTCCTAGGCGCGCTCGCCGCCGCGGCGCACTGGCCAATCGAGGAGCGCAGCCATCTGGAGAGCCTGAAGGCTACGTGAGTCCAGACGAGCCCCAAAACCTGGCGGTGCCTGACGAGACCCAGCTCTCCTCGACAGACACGCTTGCTCGGGGGCATTCCGGCGGCATAACATCCTCGACATCAACAGCCGAGAAACCTAAGACCTCGCGCAACTCAAGGAGCGTGCAGAGTGAGCCGACTAACCAACTGGCATGGCAACGTGTGGAGTCTAAGCCTGTTACTTCTGTGCGTGTTCAGCGTGCCGGAAGCTGCGGTGGCCCAGCGGGGTGTAGAGAACGACCCGGCGCAATGGGTCATGCCAAACGCCAACTACGCCGGGTGGAATTACAGTCCATTGGATCAGATCCACGTCGACAACGTGCAGAACCTCGCCATGGCGTGGACAGTGCAGCTCGGTATTCAGGATTCACACGAGGCCTCACCGCTCGTGATTGGCGACACGATGTACATCATCACCCCGAAACCGAACTACGTCTACGCTCTCGACCTCGTGCGTGAAGGGGTCATTAAGTGGGAGTTCCGGCCCGAGATCCCAGACCTGGAAACGGCAGTGCGAAGTGCCTGCTGTGGCGCGCAGACCCGCGGCCTAACCTACGCGGACGGCCGGATATTCTTCGCCACCCTCGACGGCCAGGTGTTCGCGCTCGACGCGGAGACCGGAGACGTCGTCTGGCAGGCCGAGAACGCCAACGTCTCGGTCGGCGAGTCGGTGCCTGGTATGCCACTGGTGGTCAACGACAAAGTCATTGTTGGCGTAGCAGGCGGGGAGCGAGGTGTTCGCGGCCACGTCACCGCCTATAGCGTCGACACCGGTCGCTTCAGATGGCGCTACTACAGCATGGGACCGAACAACGAGGTCGGCATCGGGTCCCGCTTTGACCCCTTTTACCCTGACGATCGGATCCCCGACCCGGCGCTCGATTCTTGGTTCGGCGATTCCTGGCGGCGCGGCGGCGGCTCCGTCTGGGGCTGGTTCACGTTCGACCCGGAGCTGAACCTGTTCTACTACGGCACCAGCAACTGTAGCCCATGGAATCCAGATTACCGCCGGGAATGGGGCGTGGTTGAGTTGGACGAGGACGGTGGGCTCACCGGCTACCGCAACAACTACTGCTCGTCGATCCTCGCCCGCGATGCCGACAGCGGCGATCTGATCTGGGCCTACAACATGACACCTCAAGATCAGTGGGACCTAGACGAGCCCAACGCGAACATCCTGGTCGATCTCGAGATCGATGGCCAGCTGCGAAAGGCCTTGGTCCGTCCGGCACGCAACGGTTTCTTCTACGTGTTCGACCGCGCCACGGGAGAGATACTCCTCGAGCCCTGGAACTTCGTTTATAACGACCTCATCCAGGGGGTCAACATGGAAACCGGTAGACCGCGGTACGACATCGAAAAAATCATGTTCACGAACCTCGAGGACCGACAGAAATACGTACCGGACGCCGAGGACATCGCCGTTGGCTGGTGCCCCGGCATCGCCGCCAGAAACTGGCAGAACGACGCGTTTTCTCCGCGTACCGGACTCGTGTATACCCCGACCTCGAACAGATGCGGGATTCAGAGGGTGGTCGAGGGCGAGTACGTTCCTGGTGACGGATACACGCTGCGCGAGCGCGGCGGCCGGGCCCCGCGTCCTCCCGGTGAGGAGTATGCCGGAGAGCTGCAAGCCAACGATCCGGTGGCGAGCGAGACCGTCTGGAGCATCCAGTGGACATCCGCCAACAACACGCCGGTCATGGCAACCGGCGGAGACCTACTCTTCCAGGGCGGTGCCAACGAAGGTGTGGTCCGCGCGTTCGACGCCCGCACCGGCGACATCGCGTGGACGTTCCGGACCGGGAGCAACTTTCGGAACTCGCCCATCACGTACATCGGGCCGGACGGGCGGCAATATGTCGCCATCATCGGCAGTCAACGCGCGGGGAGCGAGCAAGTGACGGCAGATACCGAGCCCGACGCGAGCGCCCGCTTCCGGCGGGCGGGCAGTGCACTCTATGTGTTCGCACTGCCTCCCGCTCTCGCGTCAACTCGCGACTAAAACCAGACCTGGACATGCAGCAAGCGCATCGCGAGGCAACCGGGCGTGTGTCCCACACCGTTCGCGGCATCCTCCTGTGCAGCGTGGCGGTGAATATGATGCGACTCAGGTCCTGGATGGGACCGAGGGGGTATCGCACCATGTTTCAGGAGGCCGTGTTTGGAGGCTAGGAGTCCGTGGTGGAGCGGGTGAGCAGTTCTGCAACGCGCGGTGATGCGAGCCTCGGCTATGCCTGGTACGTGGTTGCGGTTCTAGTCGTCGCGCAAGCGTTCTCTTTCCTCGATCGGATGATCATGGGCCTCCTGGTGGGGCCCATTCGCGAAAGCTTTCAGATTTCAGACACCCAATACAGTCTGTTAGCAGGCTTGGCGTTCTCTCTGTTCTACGCCGTCATGGGGCTTCCGCTGGCGCGCATCGCCGACAGCAAGAGTCGCCGCAACCTCATCGCAGCGGGCGTTGCGGTGTGGAGCGCGATGACGGCATTGTGTGGTCTTGCTCGCGGTTTCTGGTCCCTCTTCATTGCACGAACCGGCGTAGGAGTAGGCGAAGCAACGCTCGCGCCCGGGGCCTACTCAATGATC
>DQEK01000209.1:0-5225 GCA_003533545.1 Acidobacteriota bacterium
CGAAGGAACTTTCTCGTTCGACTTGCATGTGTTAGGCATGCCGCCAGTGTTTCGTCCTGAGCCAGGATCAAACTCTCAAGTTAAAGACGTAGCCTTTGGCCATTCTCACGAATAACCATCGGACAACTTCTAACGAGAGAGCCATAATGGCTCTTCGTTGTTCAGTCTAAGTGTCAGGCTGATACTCGACGAGTGTGCTTCGTCGTCCTATCTAGTTTTCAAAGAGCCGACGCCCAACCAGGTCTCCCCAGCCGTTGCATCCCCCCCGCACAGATCTCCTCCGTCAGGGGAACCTTATAAGGTTATCACAAACAGCGCCCCTGTCAACGAGGACCGCTCTCATTGGCTGTTTCGCACCTACGACGTCAACCTGATGACACCGCAGCAAACGCCGCCCCTGGCTACCCTGCCGTCCCAGCGTTCGAGTCCTTCCAGAACAGCACATTAGTGCTCATTCGGTCGCCTGTTCTGGACACACCCGCACCACTTTACGCTTGCCAATCTGCAGGACAAATGCGGGGGCGGTGGGCAACACACGGCACTTCCGGTCAGTCACCCGTTCGCCGTCGATCCGAACACTCCCCTGCTCGATCAACCGGGTCGCCGCGCTATTCGATCCGGCGAGACCAACCCTGACAATAAGGACGGCCAGTCGCTCACCACCGGCCTGGACCGCCACAACCCTCTCCAAGAGCTCCGAAGGCAGCCCCTTCGCAGAAAATCGCCGCTCAAACTCCTGCTCAGCTGTCGAGGCGGCATCGGCCGAATGAAAATCGGTGACGATCCGTTGACCGAGGTCGAGTTTCGCACGCTTGGGATGCACGTCGCCGTCGGCTACCTTCGCACGAAGGGTGCTGATTTCAGGTGCAGATAAGTCGGTGAGTAGTTCGTAATAGTTCCACATCATCTCGTCGGACACCGACATAACCTTCCCGAACATGTCGTCCGGCGACTCGGCAATACCAACTGAGTTCCCCGCTGACTTCGACATCTTCTCCACCCCGTCGAGTCCCACCAATAGCGGAACCGTCATGACCACCTGGGGGGACAGTCCGGCCCCTGGCATGATGTCCCTCCCCACGTTCAGATTGAAGAGTTGGTCAGTCCCACCAAGCTCGACGTCTACCTTGAGATGGACGGAGTCGTAAGCTTGCGCCAGCGGATACAGGAACTCATGAATCGCGATCGGTTGCCCCTTATCGTAGCGTTGCCGAAAATCCCGACGCTCCAACATTTGCGCCACGTTATAACGCGCCGTCAGTCGAATCCAAGCTTCGCTCGTGAGCGAACCAAGCCACCGACTATTGAAGTCAACCACCGTGCGTTCCGGATCGAGCAACTTGAAAACCTGTCTCTTGTAGGTCTCAGCGTTGGCATCGATCTCCCCGCGAGTGAGCGGGGGCCGAACCTTTGAACGCCCGGTCGGGTCGCCAATGAGGCCGGTAAAATCACCGATCAGAAAAACCACTTTGTGACCTAGGTCCTGAAAGTGCTTCATCTTCCGAATGAGAACCGTGTGCCCGAGATGCAGGTCCGGTGCCGTCGGATCGAAGCCCACCTTAATGACCAACGGCTCGCCTGATGCAGCAGCCTGTTCCAACTTGGAGCGGAGTTCGGACTCGCGGACGACGTCCACGCATCCTTTCGTGAGGTAGGCGACCTGCTCTGCGATGGTACCCGAACCTAGCGACATCGAAAGCAGTCTATCCGAGAACTGTCGGTGGGAACGATTGAGAGAACTATTCGCGAAGAAAACGACGCCCCTCGATGCGCCAACCCCCACCAAGAATGATGGCGATCGCTTCCGGATAGATGCGATGCTCTTCCATGAGAATCCTAGTCGCCAGGTCTTCCGGCGTGTCAGTGTCGTAGACCGGTACAGTCGCTTGCAGCACGATGGGCCCGGCATCGAGCTCCGGCGTCACGACGTGCACCGTTGCGCCAGCTACCTTAACCCCGTGAGTCCATGCCTGTCCCTGACCATCCAAGCCTGGAAATGCCGGGAGCAAAGATGGATGGATATTGACGATACGGTTGGGAAACGCCTCAACGAAGCGCACGCTCAACAAACGCATGAAGCCGGCAAGGCAAACCAAGCCGACGTCGCGACGGCGAAGCTCATTGATCAACGCGCCATCATAAGCCTCCCGCGACTCGTACGACGTGTGTTTCAGAACGGCGGTGTCGACACCCACCCGACGGGCCCTCTCCAGTCCGCCCGCGTCTTCCTTGTTAGCGATCACGACGGCGATCGTGGCATCGAGGCGACCTGTCTCGGTGGCGTCTATGATCGATTGCAGGTTGCTACCCCGCCCAGAAATCAGGACACCTAAACGGCGGTTCTTACTGGGACCGACCATCAAACGTAGCTCACCATCCCGTTTCCAGTCGTGACCTGCCCGATCTCCACCGCACCGGTCTCCCCTGCGTCGTGGAATCGCGAGAGCAGCGACCCGGTCGCCTCCTCAGCACACACCACCACCATCCCGACCCCCATGTTGAAGGTCCGAAACATTTCGGCATCGGCTATCGCTCCTTCCTGCTGCAGGAAACTGAAGACCGGCTGCGCAGTCCAAGCGTGGGTATCGATCTCAGCAGCGGTCCCGTCCGGGAGCACACGCGGCAGATTATTGGTCAGGCCGCCGCCGGTGATGTGGGCGAGGCCCGTGATGGGAGAATCGGCTCTCGTTAGCTCCGGTCGGATCAGCTTCAGGTAGGAGCGATGCGGACGCAACAACACGTCAGCCACCGAACCACCCATGCCTCGAGGCACGGAGTCCGGTGTCAGGCACAACTTGTCGAAGACGATGTGGCGTGCCAGCGAGTAACCATTGGTGTGTAACCCAGACGAAGGCAATCCAATAAGACGATCACCACACCGAATCCGACTGGAGTCCACCAACCGCGGCCGGTCAACTAGACCGACAATGAACCCTGCAAGGTCGTACTCCCCATCGGCGTAAAACCCCGGCATCTCAGCCGTCTCACCACCCAGCAGCGCACAGCCGTTGTCCAAACAAGCGGCCGCAAGTCCCCCCACGACCTCGGCCGCCACGTGTGTTGAAAGGTGCCCCGTAGCCAAGTAATCCAAGAAAAACAAGGGGGTCGCGCCCTGCACCAAGATGTCATTCACACAGTGGTTCACTAGATCAACACCAACGGTTTCGTGGCGACCGGTACGAAAAGCGAGTTTCAGCTTAGTGCCAACACCGTCCGCACTCGACACCAGCACTGGGTCGCTCACTCCCGTCAGTTCGGGCCGAAACAGCCCACCAAAACTACCGATATCGGACAGCACACCCGAGGTGAATGTACCGCGCGCAAGGCGTCGAATGTGCCGCACCACCTCGTCACCGGCATCAATGTCCACTCCAGCCGATTTGTAGTCGGCGGTTGCCGCGGAGACGGATTTGGCGTTGCCCCCGTTGATCAGTTTGGATTCGTCCATCAGAACTCAAGTGCCTTGATTAGCTCGTCAGTGACTGCCCGCGCGTCCGATCCTTCAGAAGCTACCCAGAACGCGGACCGAGCCGCCATAAAGAAACGCTCCTCCTCAAGGTCCTCGTCCAGGATATCGAAGCTATCCCGAAGCACCAGCGCGCTGGCGGACAGATCGGCCCGGGTCTGGAGATGCTCCAGCACGATCGTGGGATTCCGCATGGCCACTGTGCCAAGCACCAGAGCGATCGCATCGCGAGCGGCAGGCTCAGCTTGAATGGCAACATCGAACAGCACTCTCACCGCACCCACGTTGCCTGTCGATGCCAGAGTTCCAAGGCCAGCGGCCGCGGACCGAACCAAGGCCAGCTCATTACCCGCTGCCGCCGCGAACCGGAGCGAATCGGACACGAACTGCAGGTGCCCCGACGGCTCTGCCCCCAACGCTACGGCCGCCGCCGACACCATTGGTTCCAGGTCGCGGTCCTCACCCTGAAGCGCCGCTACGGCCCCGAGAGCACTGTCGTCGCCGATCCGAGCCAGGGCCAGCACCGCGTCGTCCTGAAGTGGTCCCTCGGACGACGCAATCCGTATCAATGGCTCCACTGCGTAGGCTGCGCCATGATCTCCGAGAGCCTCGATCACGGCGCCACGAAAAAAATCAACCCCCCGGTCGATATCCACCAAGAGGCGATCTCGAACTTCCACGTCATCGTCGTGCGCCGCTAGGGCCCGAATCAGGGCAGGACGGACGAACTCCGAAGTTTCCGTATCGAGGGCCGCAACGAGGAACCCAGACATTGCTGGGTCCGGCTCGTGCTCGAGGTAGCCATAAGCCACCGCGCGCAAACGGTCGTTCGGATCGTCGAGCACATCGACCACCGCCTCGCGGGCAGGCAACCCACCGAACCCGACTAGCAACACGAGCGCTCGAAAACGAACATAACCGTCGTCATGGCCTCGAACGGCGGCGGCAAGCGCCCGTTGAGCCTGTGCGATCGGAGCACGTCGAATCAGGCTGCTAGCTGCGTTACGGGTGGGATAGTCAAAATCGCTAAGTTGGCCAATCACGACGACTAATTCCTGGTCCGAGACGGGGGCCGGTTGACCAACCCTTAGCAGCGCGCCGGAGCCATCTAGAAGCAACGTTAGACTGAACAAACTAGGTACGACGATAGAGGCAGTCATCCTTCGTCGCCGGGTAGCTTCAGCGCCATCTGCATGTACGCCTCCGCGTCCTCGGGAGCCTCAACCGGATACTCACCGGTATAACAGGAGGTGCAGTAGTCGCCACTACGACGCCCCACCGCCTGGCGCAAGCCATCAAGACTCAGGTACGACAGCGTGTCGGATTGCACGAAGTCGCGAATCTCGTCGATGCTGTGGGTGGCCCCAAGCAACTCCGACCGGCTCGGGGTATCGATCCCGTAGTAGCACGGTGACATTGTTGGGGGACAGCTGATCCGCATATGGATTTCGCGAGCGCCGGCCGCTCGGACCATTCCGACGATCTTTCGACTCGTCGTTCCGCGCACCAGTGAATCGTCCACCAAAATTACCTTCTTATTCTCAAGAATGCTTCGGACCGGATTCAGCTTCACTCGGACTCGGAACCCGCGAATCTCCTGCTGCGGAGCGATGAAGGTTCGTCCGACATAGTGGTTCCGGATGAGTCCCATGCGGATGGGCAAACCAGACTCCTCGGCGAACCCGACCGCTGCGCACATGCCGGAGTCTGGAATAGGTACGACAACATCGGCATCGGCAGGTGCCTCCTCTGCCAGCAG
>DQEK01000209.1:5518-7627 GCA_003533545.1 Acidobacteriota bacterium
ACATCAGCATCGGCAGGTGCCTCCTTTGCCAGCAGCCGACCTAGATTCGTCCGTATTTCGTTCACGCTCCGGCCGAAGACCAGACTGTCTGGCCGGGCGAAGTAAACGTGTTCGAATACGCAGTGCGACAACTGAGCGGATTGAAACGGTCGATACGAACGGTGACCGTCACGACCAATGACGAGTACCTCGCCCGGTTCCACGTCGCGTTGGTATTTGGCACCGATCAGGTCCAGCGCGCAGGTCTCAGAACAGATTACCGTGGCATCACCAAGGGTGCCGAGGGCCAACGGCCGGAATCCATGCGGATCCCGCACCGCAATAAGGTGGTCCTTAGTTAGCAGGAGCAAAGAAAAGGCCCCGCGCACCTGCGCGACTGATTCTACGATGGCGTCCTGCGGTGTGGGAGCCTGGGACCTCGCATACAGATGCAGCACCACTTCCGTGTCACTGTTCGTCTGAAAAATGTGGCCCTGTCCGACCAGGTAGGAGCGCAACTCGGCCGCGTTGACCAGATTACCGTTGTGACACAGGGCGATCTCGCCGTGAACACAGTCAATCAGTATCGGCTGTGCGTTGACGATCCGGCTGTCGCCAGCCGTCGAGTACCGGACATGCCCAATAGCGACGTCGCCGGTCATCGAGTTCAAGAATCGCTCGTCGAATGCCTCCGAAACCTGCCCCATGGCTCGGGTCAGACGCAGCCGCTCTCCGTCTGCGGTGGCAATGCCAGCGCTCTCTTGGCCGCGATGTTGTAAGGCATAGAGACCGAGCCGGGTCAGTGCCGGCGCCTCGGGATGCCCGTAGATACCAAAGACGCCGCATTCGTCGTTGAACTTATCGTTGTCCATTTCGGCAAAAAGTGTCACCACAGGCGACCAACGACCCGACTCGCCACGATACCGTGTTGCAACTCTACTTTCCGAACGGCCGTGTTAGACCTTGGCCCCAGGCTTGCTCTGCGTCGTCGAGCCCAATTTCCGCGACCGGCTCGCCTGACAACGCCAGACTGATAGTCTCACCACCAGTGCGTCCGATCACACTGGCTGGCACCGACAGGTCGCGCGCCCGGCCCAGCAGCGAGTCACGCGTCCCGGACGTCACCGAGACAACCACACGGGAGGGCGCCTCCCCAAAAAACGCACGGACAGCGCCGAATCCGTCGTCCGACTCCATCATCTCAGGTACGTCAATCCGAGCTCCAACAGCACTACCTTCGACGCAGCACTCCGCCACGGCTACCGCAAGACCTCCCTCCGCACAGTCATGGGCCGAGCCGATCCACTGACCGGCCGCGGCCTCAACGAGCAGCGTCTGGAGCGCTCGCTCACGGTCGAGGTCGACCGGCGCCGGCCGCCCACGAACCAAGCCATGAACCATCTTCAGGTACTCGCTCCCGGCCAGCGCTCCTGGCGGATGACCAAGCAACACGATCTCCCGATCCGGACCAGGAAACACCCGGGTTAGCACGTTGTTCACGTCGTCCAGCACTCCGACAACCCCCAGCACTGGGGTGGGGTAAATAGCCTGTCCATCTGTCTCGTTGTATAGGCTGACGTTCCCACCGGTGATCGGGATCTCGAGCGCTCGACAGGCCTCCGCAATCCCGTCCACCGCCTGGACAAATTGCCACATGATCTCTGGCCGCTCGGGGTTCCCGAAGTTGAGACAGTTGGTGGCTCCAATCGGGGTTGCCCCAGCGCAGGCAACATTGCGCGCAGCTTCCGCCACCGCCAACCGTCCTCCCTCGGCAGGATCGAGATAACAATGGCGACCATTTCCATCAACCGAAAAGACAAGCGCTCGGTCGGTTCCTTTGATCCGGATCACGCCAGCACCGAGTCCAGGCAGAACCACGGTGTTCGTGCGAACCATGTGGTCATATTGCCGGTACACCCAGCGCTTGCTAGCCACCACAGGCGTCGACAGCAGGTCCAACCAAGTGTTTCCCAACTCCGCCGGAGCCGAAAGTCCGAAAAGAGAAAGCTGTTGAATTTCATCGAGCTCAGACGGCCGCGCAACGGGACGATCGTAGAGCGGTGCACGATCGGCGAGCTGCCGATTCGGAATCTCGGCTACCACCTCGCCGCGATCGCAAATCCGCAGCAG
>DQEK01000285.1 GCA_003533545.1 Acidobacteriota bacterium
GCCTAGTAGAACTTTCGGGAAATGTTGAACCCGAGAAACCAGTCGTGTTCACTGGCTCCCTGCGCCAGTTGGCCCGGGGTTGCTCCGATGGAGTTCGATACGTTCAGCTGGAAAGTGTGCCCACCTGCTCTCTTCTCGATGGCGAACGAAAGGTGGTTCGCCCCCTCGTTGTAGCCTACCAACCTCGGCGCGTACTCCCCGACGAGATACACGGTCGGTCGCATTCGGAAGCGCGCACCCATCCCGATCATGAGAGACGAGTCATCGTTATTCTGGACATGGTCTTCACCCGCGTCCTCACCGTCCGCGGTCAGATGAAACCCGACTGGCCTATCCGCGTTACTCACCCACGTGGGTTGCGCATAGACAGAGACCCGCGTGCCCACGCGTTTCGACACAATGGCCGACACGGCCCCAGACCGTTGCTCGCGGAGGTTATCTAGTCCTTCGAAGGAGACTTGGATATCGAGCCCAATACCACGCGGACCTCGCTGCCAAAGCAAGTTCTGACGGCCGAAGATTTGGATCGTCTTCCGTCCGCTACTACGGTACACGCCCACCTGAGTGCCCGGCAGCAATCCGTACCTAAACTCAAGACCGATCTGTGCTGGTGAATCGAGTCCAAAAAGGTCCTCCAGCAGGTTGCCGTAGGCACCCGCAGCGCCTGGCCGGCAGTCTCCTTCGCAACCATCGAGCGGCCTCGTAAAGCGGTGCGTCAGACGAAAGGACAGCTTGCGGTAGGGAAGGCGGAGGGTGGTCGGCAACGCGATCAGGTTGAAATCGGGTTCCAGCGGGTCAACCTCAAGATCTGAGATATCGTCAGGACCCGGGGCAGGCTGCGCGCCACTGACGCCATCCGCGAGGATGGTCAACGAACCGCGCATGCGGCCATGTCCGGTCCCACAGAACGCGCTGCACATGATCTGATGGACCCCGGACTCGCGGGCGACGAAGTCGATCGCGACTGGCTCACCGCCCGAGGGAATCGTCTCGGCAATGCCCAGTCCCGGAATGGCGATGCCATGCTCGACGTCAGCCGACCGGACCAGCAGACGCACCGACTCACCCAGCGATATCTTGATCTCAGCGGGGTCGAAAACGAACTGGGAGGCCGTGACCTCAATCACCCGTGGTTCCTGTTCACGGCCTCCTGCTGATTCGCGAGCCCACGCCGGACTCGACCACCGCGCCACACCCCCAAACACCAATATTGCCGCCACACAGCCGCCAACCAGTCGCGGAACCGCACCCGAGCTCATCTGCCAAACTCGACACACTAGCTGAACGTCACGACATGATCGTGACCAGTGTCGCTCGACGAGGTAACCGAAATCGTCACGCCGCTCAACACCGCGAGCGCAGACGCCACGGTAAATTCGCGCCGAGTGACTGTCGTCCTTGACTTCATCTCATCCCTCCTTTGCTTCGGAACCTGAATTTCCCTGGCTCCGATGCCACGGGCAATACCGGCGAGCGCATCGGGCCGTGACGCCGAACCTCCAGCAGACAACAGCCGCAAACCCGTAACTGCTCGGCGAGTCAGACCCTCGGACACGTGAGTTTTACTGAGTACACACTACCGAGACAGCAGTCTGTCCGTAGTTCGCCGACACAGTATCTACGGAATTAAGGTCGGCCACCGCGGAAGGAACCCCAGAATCACCAGCGCAATCGCCGCCGGCGGCGGAAGGAGCCGTCGGACTCCAAGAATCACCGCACCCGCCGACGGCGATCGTCACGCCGCTCAACACCGCGAGCGCAGACGCCACGATAAATTCGCGCCGAGTGACTGTCATCCTAGACTTCAGCTCGTTCCTCCCCTACTTCGAAACCTAAATTTCCCTAGCTCCGATGCCACAGGCACCACCTGCAAGCGCATCGGGCCGTGACACCGAACCTCCAGCGGACAACAGCCGCAAACTCGTAACTCTCCCGCGAATCAGCCACTCGGACGCGTGAGCGTTACCGAGTACAGTGTATTCTCAACCCAAGTCACTCGGCGACGGTCTTGTGAGCGTGCCATGAATTAGCCACTCCGGCTGGGTGACTCACGACATGAAAGGTAAAGCGGACAACGGCGCACGGATGTCCGTGCGGTAAGCTTAAGTAAAGGGCGTCAGTACCACGGGAACCCTGCTGCGTGGTGCGTAACGGCTAACTGACCATGAGGCTTCCGCCTGTCACTCGGAGTAGCGTCGCGGAGTCGCCTGACGAACATCTGCCGCCAGTGCACGTCCGCCCGCGCGGTTTACGGGTTGCTGCGGCTCTGGTCATGATCGTATTTGTCAGCGTCAGCCTCGCCACGACGATTTACAGCCTGGGTGCATCTTGCCTCACATCCGGCACCGGTCTAATCACGCTGCTCGGGTCACGATAGGAGCATCAGGACCTTCTCCCCGTCGCCACCTCGAGCACAGCTTCGGCGGCCCGTCGGCTGCCACCAGGCTCGCCCAGCTTCTCTCGCACGGCCCGCAGGTCTTCTCGGGTTTGACGTGCGTGAGCGTCATCGGTCAGCAATTCCAACGCTGCAACAGCTACCGCGGCCGGTGTGAAGTCCTTCTGCAAGAACTCTGGCACGATCTTGTGTCCGGCCACGAGATTAACCATGCTGAACGCGTCGATCCGCACAAACCGTCTCCCGAGCCAATAGGTCAGTGGTGACAGTCTATATACGACGACCATCGGCCGCTCGTGAATCGCGGCCTGGATAGTCGCGGTACCTGAGGCGGTCAGCACAACGTCCGACGCCGCCAAAACATCATCAGTTTGCGCCTCGACAACACACGGCGAGCGCGCTGTGACCCGCTCAAGTGAGGCGAGCGGTTCAAATAAAGTGTCCGACAGGTTTGGCGCACGAGCAATTAGAAACTGGACGGAAGGCAGTTCCTGGGCAATGTGCTCCGCGGCCTCAACCAAACCTGGCAGGATCATCCGCAGTTCGCTCTGGCGGCTTCCAGGTAGAAGCGCGACGGTCGGCGCCTCGGGATCGAGACCCTGTTGGTAGCGATACGCATCGCGTCCGGTGTCCGTCGCCGCCAAGTCGAGTAGCGGATGGCCAACGAACGTCACAGGGAGACCGGCCTGACGATAGATCGCCTCCTCAAACGGAAAGATGACTAGGGCCCGGGTCACAAACTCGCCCATCGTCTTGAGCCGACGACGGCGCCAGGCCCAAACCTGGGGACCGACGTAGTAGACGACCGGAATGCCCAGTGCAGCAACGGCACGAGCGAGACGGAAATTGAAGCCGGCGTAATCGATGGCCACAAAGACGTCAGGACGCTCCGCGCGAGCGGCCGCCACCAGTCGACGATAGATGACCCAGTGTCGCGGCAGCGCGGGTAACACCTCGGCCAGCCCGTTCACGGTCAGCCCGCCGTATTCGGCCAGTAACCGTCCCCCGGCTGCAGCGAACCGGTCACCACCAAGACCGAAAATTTCAGCAGTCTGGTCCAGACACCGGATTTGCTCAGTCAGTGCACCCGCGTAAAGGTCGCCGGATGGTTCACCGCACGACAACATCACCTTGGTGGTGGCGGACATGCGGTGTAACCGCCGTACTCAAGGAACGAGCGGCAATAACGGAGAAAAGGAATCGACCGAGACGACCTGATCGTCGCGCGTTAGAAACGGACCAATCTCGTCGATCGACAGAATCTCGACGTCGTCGAACCCGACGCCGACCAGGTCGTCGACGAAGGCTGACGCCTCACCGACGAGAACGACGGACAGTTGCCGAGGCTGCAAGTAAGCACGGGTCACCCGTTGGATTTCGTCCACGGTCACGGCGTTGATTCGGTTAGGGTAGGTCGGAAGATCGGCGAGATCCAAACCGTAAAGAAGCGACTCGAGCACTTGCGCGGCGATTGCGTTCGGCGCCTCGATAGTCAACGGAAAACTACCGGCCAGATACGCTTGGGCGTTCTCCAGTTCACGACGACTGACCCGCTCTCGCTGCATCCTAGCCACCTCATCGACCATGAGACGCAACGCCTCAGCAGTAGCATCGGACCGCGTGTCAGCCATGGCCATGAAGTCACCACCAAACCGTCGGCTGACGACTTCGGCAGACGCCGCGTAGGTGAGTGATCGCTCCGTACGTAACACGCTACCGATTCGGTTACCGCCCTCACCCCCGAGGATCTTGAGCGCCACGTCAAAAGGCAAATAATCCGAACTGTCGCGAGCCAGTCCCAAGTGCCCTACCCGGATCGCGGTCTGCGCCGATCCGGGCTTGTCGACCACCACGACGCGCCGGGTCGGCGCTGGCAGTTCCGCGTTCGGAGAGACCGGCAACTCACGGGGTGTCCAGTCACCAAAAACCCGTTCGGCCGCTGCGAACGCCGGCTCGGCTTCAATGTCCCCCACGATCGCAAGTAACGTGTTGTTCGGCACGTAGTGAACCTCGTGAAACGCCCGCAAATCGTCTCGCGTGACGCTTCGCACCGAGGCGGGCGTGCCATTGTGAGGCATGCCGTAGGGGTGAAGTCCGTAGACCAGTCGTCCGAACACCACGCCGGCAAGATACGCTGGGTCGTCGAGGCTGACCTGAATACCGGAGAGTACCTGTTGACGCTGCCGCTCAATTTCGGCTGGTTCAAACACCGGAGTACGCGCGATCTCGGCCAGTAGGTCGGCGGCAAAGTCGAAACTGTCCCGCATGACCAGCACATTCACGAAACTCAGATCGGTAGCGGCACCGACGCTCAGGATTCCACCGACGTAATCTATGGCCTCAGCGATCTCTGTCGCCGACCGATTGAC
>DQEK01000064.1:0-1489 GCA_003533545.1 Acidobacteriota bacterium
CTGGTACCTGGCGGGTTCGGCGACCGTGGCAGTCGGGGCATGATGCGAGCCGCACACGAGGCTCGCACGAGGGGAATTCCCTACTTCGGAATCTGCTACGGCTTTCAATGGGCGGCGGTCGAATACGCGAGAAACGTGTGCGGGCTCGAGGACGCCGATTCCACCGAGTGCAACCCAAACGCGCCCCACAAGGTTATTTACAAACTTCGTGACCTTCTTGGCGTCGATGATCTCGGCGGCACCATGCGATTGGGGAAGTACCCCTGTCAACTGACCCCGGGCTCAAAAGCGCACCAAATCTATGGAAGCGACCATGTGGAGGAACGCCACAGGCACCGGTACGAATTTAACCGTGACTACGAAACGGCCTTAGCGGAGCACGGCATGGTCATCTCTGGACAGTCACCGGACGGGAAATTCGTCGAGTCGCTTGAACTTACCGACCACCCGTGGTTCGTTGCCGTCCAGTTCCATCCCGAGTTTCGGTCGAAACCCTTGAACCCGCATCCCCTGTTCGCCGCCTTCGTCCGCGCCAGCCACGACCACAAAGTTGCGACCGGGTCGAAAGCGACATCTTCTGTGAGTTGACCAGCCCTCGGCGTCCCTCCCAGTCTTGGTATCTATAATGTAGGGGTGAACATCGTGCACATCGGCAATATACCAGTCGGTAACGGCGCTCCACTCGTACTGATTGGGGGGCCGTGTGTCATAGAGAGCGAAACGCACGTCATCGCGATGGCCGGAGCAATAGCGGCGATCGCGCGCCGTGTCGGTATCCCGTATGTCTTCAAAGCGTCGTTCGACAAAGCCAACCGCACGTCAGTGGCTTCATTTCGCGGACCGGGGATCACAGATGGGTTAACTGCCTTAACCCACGTAAAGGAAACGCATGGCGTCCCGATACTGACAGACATCCACGAGCCACACCAAGCGGCAGTGGCCAGTCAAGTAGCTGATGTGCTACAGGTCCCTGCATTTTTGTGCCGCCAAACCGATCTCCTCGTTGCTGCAGGAAACGCCGGACGCCCGGTGAATCTGAAGAAAGGACAATTCCTGGCTCCTGCGGACATGCAGCACGCGATCGCCAAGGTAACGGGGACCGGCAACGATCAGGTGTTCGTGACCGAGCGCGGTACCAGTTTCGGCTATCACAACCTAGTTGTTGATATTCGCGCATTCCCGCAATTGCGAAAACTCGACGTCCCGGTCGTTTTTGACGTCACACACAGCCTGCAACTACCGGGTGCCGGCAACGGAATTACCGATGGCCAGCCGGAATACATTCATCCGCTCGCGGCCGCAGGAGTCGCAGCTGGTGTGGATGGCGTTTTTCTGGAAATCCACGACAATCCGGCCCAGGCGAAAAGCGACGGGCAGAACGCGTTGGCGCTCGACCACCTCGAACCGCTTCTCGAACGACTTCTACGAATCGACGTGGCCGCGCGTCTGTGAACACCATGCCAAATCCCAAGACCGAGCCGATTGCCTC
>DQEK01000064.1:1780-4589 GCA_003533545.1 Acidobacteriota bacterium
ACACCATGCCAAATCCCAACACCGAGCCGATTGCCTCGGCGGGCCTCGACCTGGAGCTCGCACGGCAGGTACTGCGAATCGAAGCTGCCGCGATCGAGGATTTGCTCGAACGCGTTGACCAGCAGTTCGTCGCAGCTGTCGAACACCTCGATGCGTGCACCGGACGAGTGATCGTCACCGGCATGGGAAAATCCGGCATCATCAGCCGGAAGATTGCCGCGACGTTGACCAGCACCGGCACCCCAGCATTTTTTCTTCATCCGGCCGAGGCCGTTCACGGGGACCTGGGTGTAATTCAACGCGGTGATCTCGTGGTCGCTCTGTCGCACACGGGAGAAACGAACGAGATTCTTCGGCTGCTTGAGACCATCAAGCGGGTGGGCGCCAAGGTCGTCTGCCTGACCGGAGCACCAGATTCAACTCTAGCGCAAGCGGCCGACGTGACACTTGACTGCCAGGTTCGAGTTGAAGCCTGCCCGATGAATCTGGTCCCCACAGCGAGCACAACCGCCACTTTGGCGATGGGTGACGCCCTCGCCATGACCCTTCTGGTCAAGAAGGACTTTCGAGAGGATGATTTTGCCGGGTTACACCCCGGGGGCGGGATCGGAAAACGTCTACTCCGGGTCGACCGACTGATGCGCAAAGGGGCAGACCTTCCCACGGTAAATCCCGAAACTCCCATGGACGAGGTGGCCAGAGAGATATCGGCTAAACGCCTTGGAATGACTTGCGTGACCGACGCTGCTGTTCGTCTCACAGGTGTCATTACCGACGGAGACCTGCGCCGGTGCCTCGCCGACGAGCCAAATCTTCTCAAACAAGTGGCGGCCGATGTGATGACTACCGATCCGCACACCATTACCCCTTCCACGCTTGCCGCCCAGGCACTCCAAATCATGGAGGCACACCGGATTACGTCGCTGGTTGTAGTTGATGAAGGCAAGGAACTGCAGGGGGTAATCCACCTGCACGATTTGTGGAGAACCGAACTCTTCTAATGGACGATTCTTTGGTCATGCTTACGGTGCTTGTGGCGCTCCTGCTGGGTCTTGCCGCTGGCAAAGCATGGGAACGGTACAAGCTCCGAGAGGGGCGCTGGATCGATCGGCGTAAGGCCAGAGAATCACCCCATTACATCCTCGGCCTTAATTTCCTAGTGTCGAATCAGCTCGACCTGGCCATCGAGGAGCTCACGACCGCCGCCGGCATCGACGCCGATGCACTGGAAATCCACCTCGTTCTCGGCAACCTATTTCGAGAAAAGGGACAAGTCACACGCGCAATCCAGATGCACCAACAACTCTTACAGCGGTCCAAGCTAACGGAAGCCGAACAGGCCCACGTACTTCTTTGCCTAGGCCTAGATTTCAGACGCGGGGGCTTCCTGGACCGATCCCATGAGGCTTTCGCCGAGGTGCTTCGGTTTGACGCCGGTAACTACTATGCGCTGCTGAACCTCGAAAAACTTCACATAGAGCAGCATCAGTGGACGGAAGCCTACGCGATCCGCGAGCGACTAGCTGCCCTGTCGGACCCCGCCCAGCGGCCAAAACACCAAGCCATCCTCGCGTTTCTCGATACCCAGCTTGGACTCCAGGCGCTCGATCGCCGCGACCCATCTGCCGCGGTGTCTAGGTTTGAATCAGCGATGCAACTCGATCCAAAGGTATTGCCGGCGTACCTAACACTCGGCGACCTGCAAAGGGAGGATGGGCGACCGGAAGACGCACTGGCGACCTGGGAACAGGTCATCACCATCGCCCCGGAACGCGCTTACCTGGTCTTCGACCGCATTGAAGCAATCACCAGAGAGCAGGGCGACACGGAACGATTTCAAGCGCTAGGCCGCCGACTGATCGCTGCAAACCCGCAGGACTGGCGGGCGCGGCTCGCGCTTGGCCGCCACCTGGCCAACGATGGAAAACCGTCCGACGCGCTCGATCTTCTGCTGGACTCTCTCGCGCACAACCCGCACGCCCTGGCGATTCACCAAGTCATCTGGCAAGCGCTCGCCGCACTTAATTTCGATGCAGACCTCGTACAGCGATACATGGCTCTCACTCGCGAAGCCGTGTTCTACCTCGACCCTCACGTCTGCATGCGGTGTCGATACCGGAGCACCGAACTCCTCTGGCAGTGTCCCCAATGCCACGAGTGGAACACGTTCATCGAGGAACGCATCACTCCCGCAGACGACAGCGAGGAGACTCGTGCCTAACGGCTCGAAGCAACGTCCTCGCCACGTCGTACTGACCGGAGGTATCGCGACCGGCAAGAGTTGTGTCCTTGCGCAATTTGACGCCATCGGGGTCCCGACGTTGGACGCAGACCAACTCGCGCACCAGACCTACGCCCCAGGAGGACCAGCGTGGCTCGCGATCCGAGACCGATTCGGCATAGAGCTATTCGACGATGAAAACCGGGTGGACCGCCGACAACTTGCAACGCTAGTCTTTGGAGACCGCGAGGCACTAGCCGCCTTGAACTCCGTTGTGCACCCGCACGTACGTAAGGCAATCACGCGATGGTTAACCGACCTGGATCGCAAATCGTCAGAACCTTTCGCGGTTGTAGCGATCCCACTCTATTACGAGGGGACACCGACTTCGACATTCGACACCGTAATCGTCACAGCCTGTCACACCGACCGGCAACTGCGTCGAGTGCAGGACCGTGGGTTGGACAGGCAGGAGGCGGTGCGCCGTATCGAGGCCCAGCTTCCGACCGCCGACAAGGTTGCACGCGGCGACTACGTCATCTGGACTGACGGCACGTTTACAGGCACGGAACTCCGCGTGAGAGAGAT
>DQEK01000182.1:0-6276 GCA_003533545.1 Acidobacteriota bacterium
CGGCGATATCATCACGCAGGTCGACGGCGAGGCGGTGGAGACGTTTCGTGAGCTCAGACTGGTACTCGACCGCTACTCGCCTGGCGACGAGGTCGCGGTCACGACCTGGCGGGATGGCGAAACCGAGACCCAGGGTGTCGTCCTGCGATAAGAAACCTGGCCGCAGGACGCGCTTCACCTACCCGCGTCCGCTCGTTGGGGTGTCCGTCCTCGCCGTCGGCTGTCGTAGACTGGCGCCTAGTTCGTATCTACGGGCCGCCAGCGGCCATGGTACCAACCCAGGACGCCCAAGTTTCCAGCGAAAAAACAGCAGGTTTCGCGTCCCGGATTCGGACCGTCGCCCCCGCTCCAAGCGGTAACATAGCCAACCAGACGTAATCGCGTTCGGGGACTGTGTCACGCGGGCACGCGACTACCTAAACTTGGAGCTGTGCCAGACCCTCCGCCTTCTTATCGTCTGTCCCGCTGGGTTTTTCTGCGACTACTCGGTCTGACTTATTCGATCGCCTTTGTCTCACTCGCTACTCAGGTCACGGGTCTCATCGGTTCAGACGGCATCTTGCCGGCCGGTGCGTATCTCGACCGGCTCCGTGACACCTACGGCAGCGAGGCCTACCGGTTGTACCCGACGTTGCTCTGGTTATCGTCAAGCGATCTCGCCCTAACCATACTCTGCGGCTTCGGAGTTGCCGCGTCCGTGCTACTCATCTCGGGAGTAGCCCCGACCCTGATGCTCGTTCTTCTTTGGAGTTGCTATCTCTCAGTGACCGTCGGCGGCCAAGCCTTCATGGCGTTCCAATGGGACACGCTGTTGCTAGAAACCGGGCTGCTCGCCTGTCTTTACGCACCTCGGGGACTACGACCGACCCTCGCGGCCGAGTCCGCACCCTCGCCGGTGGCCCGTTGGTTGATCTGGGGCCTGCTATTCCGTCTGATGTTCCTCTCTGGTATCACCAAGCTCGCCAGTGGCGATCCGACCTGGTCCGACCTTACAGCCTTGACCTATCACTACGAGACCCAGCCGTTGCCCCTCTGGACGGGCTGGCACTTGCATCAATTGCCGGTCTGGTTCCATCAGTTTTCAGCGGCGGGTATGTTCGTCGTCGAGCTCATTTTGCCCTGGCTAATTTTCGTGCCGGCGCGATTCCGTCGGACACGACTGGCAGCCTGTGCCGGACTGGTGTTCCTGCAGCTGCTAATCGGCCTTACCGGGAACTACGGGTTCTTCTCGCTACTATCAATCGCACTTTGCCTGACCCTGATCGACGACCGCACGTGGGCCCGAGTCCTACCCAACCGGCTGGTCCATCGTGCGTTCGCCAGCGGTAATGCGCACACACCACCCGGCAGGTGGCGTCAGTTACTACTTACCGCGGCGGCCATCGGGCTGTTCGTGCTCGGGGGTCTTCAGTTCGTCCGTGAGATTGCCACTGACCTGTCGCGGAGCGGACGCCCTACCGTGGATCTTTCGTGGTCGGACACGATCGTGGACACAGTACGGCCGTTCCGGTCGGTCAACGGCTACGGACTCTTTCGCGTTATGACACTCGAACGACCGGAAATCGTGATTGAGGGGAGTCTCGATGGTGTTGAGTGGACGGAATGGGAACTGCGGTGGAAACCGGGGGCCCCCGAACGCACCCCGCGCCTTGTCGCTCCTCACCAACCGCGTCTTGATTGGCAACTGTGGTTCGCCGCGTTAGACCCGCGTGGAGACAGTTATTGGCTTTCTGCGCTCCTGGTTCGTCTGTTTGAAGCGAAACCCGCCGTAACCGCACTGATGGATGACTCACCGTTCACGACAACACCCCCGCGCTTCCTCCGACTGGCCTATTACAATTACCGCTTCACCACGACGACCGAGCGGACCGAAACCGGCGCCTGGTGGCATCGCGAGTTCGTAAGTTATCTCACCGACCCGGTATCGCTCGCGGACGTACGCTGACCGAACCACCTGAATGTGCCCGCCGGTTCTCAGCGCTCGGTGCGTCCGGTTGTCTTGACCTGGTACCAAGCGGTCAGACCCGGGTCACGGAGGACTCCGAAGATTCGTTCACGATCGGCCCAGACCCGACGGTTCGTCACGTCGATGCCGGCAAGATCGCAGTAGACAAGTGCAAACGCCACTGCGTACTGGGCTGGCAGGCGAGGATCTTCAACCGCAGCCGCGATGTCATCATACCCAAGGTCCTCACCGGCAACCCAAACGGCCGCCTGCTCGACTCCCTGCGCGCGTGGCACATACTGCAACGGCGAATCCGCAACCTGATAGGTACCGGCCTGCATCACGTGGGCCAACCGGTCGAGTGCCGGTAGGCTCGACGGCAAAGCCATGGTGAGGGCATCGTCCGAGCCAGGAGCGCGCCGGTTCTGTTGACGTCCAACGGCTCTGACCACCCAGTCCTGCCATTCGTCATCAAAGAGGCGGATGGCGGCATCCCGGCGAGAAACCATGTCGCGCCGGCCCTCGGCCGACGTGAACGACATCCCTGCCGGCATCGTGACAATCAACCGATTGTCCCCGAGGTTACGGACTCTGAGCATAACGCCGGCTTCCCCAGCGCCAAACGCCTCCGCTTCAACTACACCCTGGTCGAGAGCGTCGACTAGGTCGATGGTCGTAACCGGGTCGCCCGGCACCGCTGCGTCGCCGGCCACTTTGAGGATGAACAAATGTTGTCCCGGCAGGAACTCCAACAGGTCGACCAACTCAAAGCCGGCCGGGAGCCACTCCGCCAGTACCTGCCGCACCGACATGGCGTGATCTGACTTCAGGTGGTCGCCCGTCCCATCTTCGACCCGGTACTCGAGCAACGCAACACGGCCGCCCGGCGCGAGCGCGGCACGCATGCCCGCCAGCATCGCCTCGTAGTCCGACATCTCATGGTAGACGTCGGCCAGTATGATCCAGTCGACCTCGGCATCCGGTAACTTGGGGTCGTCGACCTCACTGAGCACTGGTACCACACCGGTGACTCCATCGCGGTCGGCAAGCTGTTGCATGATGTCGAGCATCTCAGGCTGGATGTCGACGCAATACACCCGACCCGCGCTCCCCACGCGTCCCGCCATACGCCGGGCGTAGTAGCCCGACCCGCAACCGATGTCAGCTGCGACGTCGCCCAACTCCAACCCCATTACCTCCAGCACCGCGTCCGGCTGTTCTTCTTCCACCCGCTCGTCACGCTCGAGCCACTGAGCACCCCGGAAGCTCATGAAGTCAGCCGGTACCCGGTGCCGCTCGTACCGTTCTGGCTCTTGCGCCGACAACGTCGGCCCACCTCCGCTTAGCACAGCCAGTACGGCCAAAGCCATCGTCCGCCGACACCTACTCGCCGCGTCAGTCCTCATATACTTCTCTCCCGCTGTGCAGCATAGCCGAGGTGCAAAGAGAATCAAACGGGTGAAACGCCGCACCCGCGGCAAGACAACAACCGCACAATCACACCTCACCCACTGGCCGGCGGGCGGCAGCAACACAACAACTAAACAAGTTTTCGGCACCGTTCGGACAACGGCAAGAGTCCGAGCACCGCTCGCCTGTCACTGAGAGCTGCTCCAACGTCCGCGCAGGTCACCTCGCCAACGGTTCTCGCACCGGTTCTTTCGGTGATGTTAATCTGTGGCCTCGGCTCTCCGAATGCCCAGCGATCCCTTATCGATTTATCAGCACCTGCGCGACGCACGGCGGCGTGAAACGGAGGCGCTTACACGGAGCGCTGATCGGGTGAGTAAGCTCCGGCTGGCGACGTTTTTTGTCGGTATCGCCCTCGCGTGGGCCACGGTGTCCGGCGGCTGGCTTTCCGTCTGGTGGCTGGGCGTGCCGGTTGCCGTGTTCATCGGACTGGTCGTGGTTCATAACCGACTGCTGCTCAACCGTGACCAGGTCACGCGCTCGGTAGCTTGGTACGAGCACGGAATCGCACGAATCGAGGACCGATGGAGTGCACTCGGGTCACCCGGAGACCGGTTCCAGAATGCCGACCACCTGTTTGCCCAGGACCTCGACCTATTCGGTGAGGGCTCGCTCTTTCAGCTCCTAAATACCGCTCAAACACAAACCGGCGAGGAGACTCTCGCCGCCTGGCTCCAGACGCCCGCCGACCGGGTGGAGATCACGGACCGGCAAGAGGCGGTCCGTGATCTATCGCCCCGGACCACGTTACGCGAGAGACTGGCGACACTCGTCGCAGCAAAAACACACGCGGCCGTGCATCCTACTGCGCTGGCGGCCTGGGCAACCGCCGCACCCGCACTACACGGTGTCTGGCCGCGCGTTGCAGCCCTTGCACTCAGCCTGCTCAGCGTGGCTGCGATCATCGCGTGGGGCCGAGGCGCCGACGGAATGCTACCCCTGCTGTCTCTGGCAGCGCTGGCAGCTCTCGCTATTCCGTTCGGGAAGCGCACCGAACGCGTGATGCGCGCCGCCGACGGACCTGCGTATGAACTGTCGGTTCTTGGCCAAGTGTGCGGCGTGCTCCGCGAGGAAACCTACACATCGCCACGACTGTTGGCGTTGCGCGCCGGGCTCGAGACGACCGCCGGGGAAGCGCAGCAAGTCGTGGGCAAATTGCAACGCCTAATCGAACTTCATGATTGGCAGCACAACATCCTCTTCGCCCCGATTGCTGCCCTTCTCCTGTGGAAGCTGCACTGTGCGTTCGCCGTCGAGGCCTGGCGGGCCCGACACGGGGGTGAGGTGGAAACATGGCTGCGTCACGTCGGTGAGTTCGAAGCGTTGTCCGCGCTGGCTACCTACGCCTACGAACATCCGGCAGACCCATTTCCGGAACTAGCCGAAACCGACGGTCCGCCGGTTTACGAAGCCGAGGCACTCGCACACCCGTTGATCCCAGCGGCTACCGCCGTCGCCAACGACGTGGCGCTCGGCGCCAGTCCCCAGGTGCTGATCGTCAGCGGTTCAAACATGTCCGGCAAAACCACCCTGCTGCGCAGTATCGGCGTTAGCGCGGTCCTCGCACTGATGGGCGCACCCGTGCGGGCCGGACGACTTCGTTTGTCGCCTGTTGCGATCGGCGCCACGTTACGGATCGAAGATTCCCTTCAGGCAGGCCGGTCTAGGTTCTACGCCGAGGTGATCCGGCTTGGACAAATTGTGACCACCGCCCGCATCCGTCCCACGCTCTTCCTGTTCGACGAGTTGTTCCACGGCACCAACTCGCACGACCGGACCGAAGGAGCGCGCGGTCTGCTTCGCTCGTTGGTCCACCTGAACGCCATCGGGCTAGTAACGACGCATGACCTTGCTCTCGCCGAGATCGGCGAACAACTGGCACCAACGGCCGGGAACGTGCACTTTGACGACACCCTCGTCGACGACGAGATGCGTTTCGACTATTGTTTGAAGGTGGGACCCGTGACACGCAGCAACGCCATCGCTATCATGCGAGCCGTCGGGCTTGACCTACCGAACGACGATTAGGCTCACTGTAGGTCTATAATTCGGCCAAGCTACGCAATGCAGCCTAATTACGGCGCGCGCCCGGGTTGGTTACGCAGGTGCGTCGTCGGACTCCTGTTCGCGAGCACGATCTCCGTCACGGTTGGGGGCACGGCGGCTCAGCCGTCGACTCTCGACGACGTGATCGCCTTGGCATCGGCCTATGTTGAAAACCTCTTTGGAGAACTGTCGACGATCGTCACTGAGGAAGACTACCGACAGTCCTATTTTCCGAGAGCCAGCTTCAACAACAACCCACGACGGCTCCGCCTGCGCTCAGAATTCCTACTCGTCTTGCTCGAGAACACCAGCGCGTGGACCGGATTCCGGGACATCTTTGAGGTCAACGGCAATCGCGTGCGGGACCGGCAAGACCGCCTCGCCGAGCTCTTTCTCGGGGACACGGACGACGCGATGCGTCAAGCGCAACGCATCGTCGACGAGAGCTCTCGCTACAACCTAGGCACAACCGGCCGCACCTTCAACATCCCGACCTACGCGTTGTCGTATCTGCATCCGTCCAATGTGCAGCGATTCGTATTCGAAAAGGACGGAGAAGGCTGCGGCGACAACCGCGCAGCGTGGGACATCAGCTACGAAGAAGTTGATGTGCCCACCATCACGCGCGGCTTCCAGAATATCAACCTCCCGTCACGCGGCAAGTTCTGTATCGACTCGGACACCGGAACGATTCTCAAAACGGAAATCCGATTGTCACACCCCGCCTTCGGTTCGGCCGTCAAGGCCACGGACGCTACCGCCACGGTAACGTTTGCGCTCGATCCCGACGTGGAACTGTGGGTCCCTAACGAAAT